>DATJGA010000001.1:0-7970 GCA_035495395.1 Mycobacteriales bacterium
GTGGCCAAGGGGTTCGTCGAGGCCATGGGCGGGGCCATCGAGCCCTCGACCACCGCGGGCGGAGGCCTGACGATGACCGTCGTGCTCCCCCGATGACGCGCGTCCTCGTCGTCGACGACGACCGGGCCCTCGCCCGCGCGCTGGCCATCAACCTCAAGGCGCGCAGCTACGAGGTGGAGGTCGCGCTGACCGGGGCCGAGGCCCTCGCCGCCGCGGGCCGCCGGCTGCCGGACGTGGTGGTGCTCGACCTCGGGCTCCCCGACATGGACGGCGTCGAGGTGCTGCAGGGGCTGCGCGGCTGGACCGCCGTGCCGGTGCTCGTCCTGTCCGCCCGGTCCGACCAGGCGGAGAAGGTGGCCGCGCTCGACGCGGGCGCCGACGACTACGTCACCAAGCCGTTCGGGATGGACGAGCTGCTCGCCCGGCTGCGCGCCGCCGTACGGCGGGCCGCTCCCGCGACGGAGGACCTGCCCGTGGTCGTCACCGCCGACTTCACCGTCGACCTGGTGGCCCGCCGCGTCACCACCGCGGCGGGGGAGGTGCGGCTGACGCCGACGGAGTGGCACCTGCTCGAGGTGCTCGTCCGCCACCCCGGCCGGCTGGTGTCGCAGACCGCGCTGCTGCAGCAGGTCTGGGGCCCGGCGTACGAGAAGGAGACGCACTACCTGCGGGTCTACCTGGCGCAGCTGCGGCGCAAGCTCGAGCCCGACCCCAGCCACCCGGTGCACCTGGTCACCGAGCCGGGGATGGGCTACCGGTTCGAGCCGTAGCGCATGCTGGTGGGGTGACCGAGCCCCTGCCGTACGGCGAGCCGCCCGCGCCGCCCCGCCCCAACCCGGTACGGCGGCTGCTGGCCCCGCTGGTCGCGGTCGTCGCGACCGCCGGCAAGTGGGGCGCCGTCCTGCTCAAGCTCAAGTTCTTCACCCTGGTCGCCAGCATGCTGGCCTCGATGTGGGCGTACGCCTGGCTGTTCGGCTGGCGGTTCGCGGTCGGCTTCGTTCTCCTCATCCTCGTGCACGAGCTCGGCCACGTGGTCGTGCTGCGCGCGCGCGGCATCGCGGCCGGCCTGCCCGTCTTCCTGCCCTTCCTCGGCGCCGTCGTGAACATGAAGGAGCAGCCCAAGTCGGCGTACGACGAGGCGCTGAGCGGCATCGCCGGGCCGGTCTTCGGGGTGGCGGCGTCGTTCGCGACGCTCGGGCTCAGCGACGTCTACGACAGCCAGCTGCTGCGGGTGCTGGCCTACACCGGCTTCTTCCTCAACCTCTTCAACCTGCTGCCGGTGCTGCCGCTCGACGGCGGCCGCACCGTCGCCGCGCTCAGCCCGAAGCTGTGGCTGGCCGGGCTCGGGCTGCTCCTCGCCTACGAGGTGTGGCGGCCCAGCCCGGTCATCCCGATCATCCTCGTGCTGGGCGGGCTCGAGGGCTGGCGCAGGTGGAAGGGCCGCAACACCGAGGCCGCCCGCATCTACTACGCGCTGACGCGGGACCAGCGCCTGCAGGTCGGGGCCGGGTACGCCGGGCTGGTCGTCGTGATCCTCTGGGCGATGCACGCCTACCCGCTGCCGCCCCGCTGAGGTCGCGTGTAACGCTCGAGCGGCAACCGGGACTGAGGGGAACGCCGATCGGCGTACCGCTGTTGGAGGTGGCATGAAACTGTTCGGGAAGAAGCTGGACCTGCCCTCGGTCGACCAGGCGCTTCCTGGCCGGGACGAGCCGATGCGCGTGCCCGAGCGGCACGAGGTGCTCGGCACCCCGCTCACCGGTCCGTGGCCCGCCGGCCTCGAGGTCGCCTACTTCGCGATGGGCTGCTTCTGGGGCAGCGAGGAGCTGTACTGGCAGGTGCCCGGGGTCCACTCCACCGCCGTCGGCTACCAGGGCGGCATGACGCCGAACCCCACGTACGAGGAGGCGTGCTCCGGCCGGACCGGTCACACCGAGGCGGTGCAGGTCGTCTACGACCCGGCGGTCGTGTCGTACGAGGAGCTGCTCAAGGTCTTCTGGGAGCACCACGACTCGACCCAGGGGATGCGGCAGGGCAACGACATCGGCACGCAGTACCGCAGCGCCGTCTACACGACGAGCGAGGCGCAGCTGAAGTCGGCGCAGGCGTCGCGCGACACCTACCAGGTCGCGCTCACCAGGAGCGGGCTCGACGCCATCACCACCGAGATCCTCCCGGCCGGCCCGTTCTACTACGCCGAGCCGTACCACCAGCAGTACCTGCACAAGAACCCGCACGGGTACCGCTGCCACTCCGAGACAGGCGTCCCCTACCCGGGCTGACGGCTGGCGCGGCCGCCGCGTCCACACGCTGTCGGGTGGCCGTCACCCGGCTTGACGTCTCGGTGCGCGATCGGGACATTCCTCGCGTTCCCGGCACCCAGCCGTCGGCCAGGAGGACTCGATGCGCCGTTCCGTCCCTGTCGTGCTCGCCCTGCTGCTCGCCGGTCCGGCCGTGGCCGCCAGCGCCGGCTCGACGGCCTCCACCGCCGCGCTCTGCGGTCGCGGGCTGAAGGTCGCCGCCCAGGCGGAGGACGGGAGCGTGGTGTGCAGCCACGGGCCCGACGCCCGGCTCGACAGCGGCCTCGGCCTGCCCACGGACCCGTCGGTCCCGTCGGCGCCGTGCGTCGGGGACGGCGTCGCGGGGACGCGCATCCACGTCCTGTACGGCGTGCCGTCCGACGTCACGAACGACTACGCGAACAAGGTCGACGACGTTCGGGCGGCCGTCGACGCGGCCGACGCGTACTTCGACGGCAGCGACGCCGCGACGACCCAGCACCTGCGCTGGCTCTGCTCCGGCGGCGCCGTGCAGGTCGACAACGTGACGCTGGCCCCGATCGGCGGTGACGGGGCGTTCACGTTCCAGGACATGTACAACAGCCTCGTCCCGCGGTCGAAGGGCAAGAAGAGCACCGGCCCGTCGTACAAGGACCCGAACCAGGTGTACGTCGTGTTCGTCGACGGGATCGACAACGCCTACCCCTACTGCGGCCAGGGCGGGGTGGACGCCGACGACAGCCCGGGCACCAGCAACCGCAACAACATCGGTCCGGCGTACAGCCTCATCGCCTGCTGGACCGGCACCACCGCCCTGCACGAGATCGGCCACAACCTCGGCGCGGTGCAGCTGTCGGCGCCGCACTCCAGCGGGGCGTACCACTGCTACGACGAGTCCGACGTCATGTGCTACGACGACGGCGGCTCGTACTTCGTCGGCCCCGACGGCATGAGCGGTACGGCGGACGACGGCCTGCTCACGGCGACCTGCCCGGCGGCGTCGACGCTGCTCGGCGGGACGACCGAGGACCAGCAGTTCGACTGCAACGAGGACGACTACTACAACCCGGCGCCGGCGGCCGGCAGCTACCTCGCCACGCACTGGAACCTCGCGAGCAGCGGCTGGGTCGCCCGCTAGCTGTCCTACCCCGGGCATAGCGTCCGGGCATGGCGATCGCACGCAACCCCACCTTCGTCCTCGACTGCCCGGACCCCGGCGTCCTCGCCCGGTTCTACGGCGGGCTGCTCGACTGGGAGGTCTCCGTCGACGACGACGGCGCCTGGTCCGACATCAAGCCCGCCGACGGGTCGACCTGCATCTCGTTCCAGCAGGTCGAGGGGTACCAGGCGCCGCAGTGGCCCGGGCAGGACCACCCGCAGCAGGTGCACCTCGACGTCGTCGTCGCCGACCTCGACGAGGGCGAGGCCGGCGTGCTCGGGCTCGGCGGCACCAAGGCCGAGCACCAGCCCGGTACGTCGTTCCGCGTGTTCCTCGACCCCGCCGGCCACCCGTTCTGCCTCTGCCTGAGCTGACCGGCCCGCGGCGGCACTCGCCGGGAACTGGAACGTGTTCTAGTATTCCTGGAACGCGTTCTCGTGGAAGGGGAGCCGGTGGCCTGGGACGAGGAGTACGACGTCGTCGTCGTGGGCTCCGGTGGCGGCGGCATGATGACCGCCCTCGCCGCGCACGACGCCGGGCTGTCGGCGGTCGTCCTGGAGAAGGCGTCCAAGTTCGGCGGCACGACCGCGCTCTCCGGCGGCGCCATCTGGGTCCCGAACAACCCCACCCTCAAGCGGCTCGGCCACGACGACAGCCGCGAGTCCGTGCTGCGCTACCTCGAGCTGCTCACCGAGGGCAAGGTGCCGGCCGAGCGGCTCGAGGCGTACGTCGACCACGGGCCCAAGGCCCTCGCGCTGCTCGAGCGCAGCCGCTGGACCCGGTTCACCTGGATGAAGGGCTACCCCGACTACCACGCCGAGCTCGAGGGCGGCCGGCCGATGGGCCGCTCCATCGAGGCGAAGCCCTTCAACACCCGCAAGCTGCGCGAGGACGAGGCGGGCCAGCAGCCCAACAGCCTCAAGGGCCCGCTCGGCCTGTGGATCACCGGCCGCGAGTACAAGGACCTCGCGATGGCCAAGCGCACCTGGGCCGGGCGTCGCGCCAGCCTGGTGGCGGCCTGGCGGGTGTCGTCCAACGTCGTCGCGCGCCGGCACATGGCCACCGGCGGCCGGGCGCTGGTCGCCCGCCTGCGCATGACGCTCAAGGACGCCGGCGTCCCGGTGCAGCTGCGCACCGCGATGACCGAGCTCGTCGTCGAGGACGGCCGCGTCGTCGGCGTCGTGGTGCTCCGCAACAAGAAGGAGACGGTCCGCATCGGTGCCCGCAAGGGCGTCGTGCTGGCCTGCGGCGGGTTCGACCACGACCCGCAGATGCGCGCCGAGTACCTCCCTGAGGGCGGCCGCGAGGACGTGAGCTCCGGGGCCCGCAGCAACACCGGTGACGGCATCAAGGCCGGCCTCGGGCTCGGTGCCGCGGTCGAGCTGATGGACGACGCGTGGTGGATGCCCTCGATCCGGCACCCGTCCGGCGCGAGCATCCCGCTCGTCAGCGAGCGCGCCATCCCCTGCTCGGTCATCGTGAGCAGCGACGGCCGGCGGTTCACCAACGAGTCGAAGCCGTACGTGACGTTCGTCCACGACCAGCTCGCCGGCAAGCACGTCCCGGCCTGGTTCGTCATGGACGCGAAGGCGCGCGCCCGCTACCCGTTCGCGCAGGTGCTGCCGGGTGTGCCGTTCAGCCGCCGCTACTACGAGGCCGGCACCATCCACAAGGCCGACACCCTCGCCGAGCTCGCCGTGAGCATCGAGGTGCCGGAGCAGGCGCTCGTGGACACGGTCACCCGCTTCAACCGGTACGCCGAAGCCGGGGTCGACGAGGAGTTCCACCGCGGCGAGGCGGCGTACGACCGCTACTACGGGGACCCGACGCTGAAGAACCCGTGCCTCGACACCCTCGACCGGGCGCCGTACTACGCGGTGCGCGTCGAGGTCGGCGACCTGGGCACGAAGGGCGGCTTGGTGACCGACGCGCGGGCCCGGGTGCTGCGCGAGGACGGCACGGCCGTCGACGGCCTGTACGCCATCGGCAACGCCTCGGCCGCGGTCATGGGCAACGAGTACGCCGGCCCAGGCGCGACCATCGGCCCGGCCATGGTGTTCGGCTACCTCGCGGCCCGGCACGCCGCGGGTCTCCAGGACTGACGCCGCACCTGGCATCCTGAGCGGGTGCCGCCGATCCCGCTGACCGTCGCCGTGTGGGCGGGCGTGACGCTGCTGCTGGACCGGCACGCGAGCGTGTGGGAGCAGCGCGGCCTCGGCGGCCTCACCTGGCTGCTGCTGCTCGCCCTGCTGACCCGCGAGTCCCGGGCGACCCGTGTGCAGGTCGGGGTCGTCGTCGCGTACGCCACCGTCGTCGAGTACGTCTTCGCCGGCTACCTCGGCGTGTACGTCTACCGGCTGCACAACGTGCCGGCCTTCGTGCCGCCCGGGCACGGGCTGGTCTACCTCGCCGCCCTCGCCATCGGCCGCTCCGCGTGGGCGCACCGCTCGACCTGGCTGGTCCCGGTGACGCTGACGGCCTGCGGCGCCTGGGCCGTGTGGGGGCTCACGCTGTCGCCGCAGAAGGACCTGCTCGGCGCGTTCTGGTTCGGGTGCCTGCTCGTGTTCAGCCGGTTCGGCAAGAGCCCGCTCGTGTACGCCGGGGCGTTCCTCATCGTCTCGTACCTCGAGATCGTCGGGACCTCGCTCGGCACGTGGACCTGGCAGCCGCACGACCCCACCGGCCTCGTGCCGGTGGGCAACCCGCCGAGCGGCATCGCCGGCGGCTACGCCTGGTTCGACGCCGCCGCGCTCTACCTCACCCCCCGGCTCCTGCTGTGGTGGGACGCCCGTCAGCCGACGTCGAGAGGTACGGCGGGTGCGGTGCCGGGGGAGCGGGCGAGGACCGCGACCGCGGTGAGCACCAGCGCGCCGCCGGCCAGCTGAAGGACCGTCAGCGACTCGCCCAGCACCAGCGCGCCGGCCACCACGCTGACCACCGGCTCGAACGTGGAGATGACGGCGGTGTCCGCCGGCCCCAGCAGCTCGAGCGCCCAGAAGAACGCGGTGACCGCGACGACGGTGCCGAGCAGCGCGACGCCGAGGACGGCCCACCAGGCCTCGCCCGTCGAGGGCAGCGCGGCGCCCGTCACGCCGGCGTACCCGTCGTACACGAGGGCGGCGCCGGCCATGACGACGGCGGAGGTGGCGAACGGCCCCACGCCCACCACGACGCGCGCCGACACCACGATGTACGTCGAGTACGCGACCGCCGCGGCCAGGCCGAGCAGGACGCCGGTCCACTGGCCGCCGGCGACCGGGCCGATGGTGAGGGCGGTGCCGACCGTGGCGACGACGACGCAGACGGCGGGGACGCGACCCGGCGCGCGTCGGGCGAGCACCGCGCTGAGCAGCACGACGAGGGCGGGGTAGGCGTAGAGCAGCAGCGCGGTGAGCCCGGCGGAGATGCGGGTGAGGGCGGCGAAGTAGCAGGCGGACTCGACGACGTAGCCCACCGCGCCGAGCAGGAACAGCTGCACCGCCTTCCGCCCGCGCGGCAGCGCCTCGCCCCGCCACCGGGCGAGCGCCAGCAGCACCAGGGCGGCAAGGGTGAAGCGCACCGACAGCACGCCGGCCACGGCGGCGCCGTCGTCGTACGCGACCTTGGTGAGGACGGGCATGACCCCGAACCCGGTCGCCGAGGCGAGCGCCAGGACGGTGCCGAGCAGCCGCGGGCTCAGCGCAGGTGCTCCAGCACCACGTCGTGCAGCAGCCCGTTGCTGCACACGACGCTGCCGCCGTCCGGCCGGGCGACCCCGTCGACGGTGGTGAACCGACCGCCGGCCTCCTCGACGATGACCTGCAGCGGGGCGAGGTCCCACAGCGAGACCTCCGGCTCGAAGGACGCGTCGACCGCGCCCTCGGCGACGAGCACGTGCGACCAGAAGTCGCCGAAAGCCCTGGTGCGCCAGCACTTCCGGCCGAGCGCGAGCACGCCGTCGAGGCGGTTCTGGTCCTCCCAGCCGGTGAGCGAGGAGTAGGACAGGGAGGCGTCGGCGAGCGCGGCGACCCCGGACACGTGGATCGGCTCGCCGTCGGCGAACGCGCCCTCGCCGCGTGCGGCCCACCAGCGCCGGCCCAGCGCCGGGGCGCTCACCACGCCCACCTCGACGCGGTCGCGGACGAGCAGCGCGACGAGCGTGGCCCAGACCGGGACGCCGCGGACGAAGTTCTTGGTGCCGTCGACCGGGTCGATCACCCACTGCCGCGGCCCGCTGCCGGTGGTGCCGCGCTCCTCGCCCAGCACCGCGTCCTCGGGCCGCTCGGTGGCGAGCAGCGCGCGCAGCGCCTCCTCGACCGCCAGGTCGGCGTCGCTGACCGGTGTGAGGTCGGGCTTGGCGCTCACCTCGAGGTCCTGGGCCCGGAAGCGGTCGAGGGTGATCGCGTCGGCGGCGTCGGCGAGGCGCAGCGCGAGCGCGAGGTCGGGGTTCACGACCCCGGAGCCTAGGGTTCAGCGCATGGACCGGGCGCAGGTGATCGAGGTGCTCGTCGCGAAGGCGGCCGAGCTGCTCGACGCACCCGGCCTCCAGGAGG
>DATJGA010000002.1:0-7823 GCA_035495395.1 Mycobacteriales bacterium
ACCCGGTCGCCCTCGACGAGCACCGCCCCGTCCTGCAGGGGCTCGCCGGTCATGGTGAGGACGACCGGCGCGCAGTGGAGCGTGACGCTCACCTCAGACGACGGGCAGGAGCTGCTGCGCGCCGGGCGCCGTCGAGGAGAAGTGGCTGATGACCCGGTCGTCGGGGTCGAGCGCCGGGTCCTCGTGCACCACGAGGTGCCGGTAGAGGGTGTCGCGCTGCGCGGGCACCCGGCCGGCCGAGCGGATGAGCTGGATGAGCTCGCGCCGGTTGGAGCGGTGCTTGGCGCCCGCGGCGGAGACGACGTTCTCCTCGAGCATCACCGAGCCGAGGTCGTCGGCGCCGAGGTGCAGGGTGAGCTGGCCGACGTCCTTGCCGACGGTGAGCCACGAGCCCTGCAGGTGGGCGATGTTGTCGAAGAACAGCCGGGCGACGGCGACGAGCCGCAGGTACTCCAGCGTGGTCGCCTTGGTCTCGCCCTTGAGGTGGTTGTTCTCCGGCTGGTACGTCCACGGGATGAACGCGCGGAAGCCGCCGGTGCGGTCCTGCACGTCGCGGACCATGCGCAGGTGCTCGATGCGCTCGGCGTTGGTCTCGCCGGTGCCCATCATCATCGTGGCCGTCGACTCGACACCGAGGCCGTGCGCGGTCTCCATGACCTCGAGCCAGGTCTCGCCCGACTCCTTGAGCGGGGCGATCACCGTGCGCGGGCGGGCCGGCAGGATCTCCGCACCGGCGCCGGCGAAGGAGTCGAGACCCGCGGCCTTGAGCCGGGCGATGACGTCGGCGTAGGACAGGTCGCTGGTGCGCGCGATGTGCACGACCTCGGAGGCGCCGAAGGAGTGCACCGCGAGCTCCGGCTGCGACGCCTTCACCGCGCGCAGCATGCCCTCGTACCACTCGATGCCCAGCTCGGGGCTGTGCCCGCCCTGCAGCATCACCTGCGTCGCGCCGAGGTCCACGGCCTCGTCGGCACGGCGGACGATCTCGTCCACGGAGTGGGTCCAGCCCTCGGCGTGCTTGGGCGCGCGGTAGAACGCGCAGAACTTGCACGCGGTCAGGCAGACGTTCGTGTAGTTGATGTTGCGGTCGATGAGGTACGTGGCGATGCCCGCCGTGTCGGCGAACCGGCGGCGGCGGGCGGCGTCGGCCGCCCGGCCGAGGGCGTGGAAGGGCGCGTCGGTGTAGAGCTCGAGCGCCTCCTCAGCGGTGAGGCGTCCGCCGTCGGCGGCGTGGTCGAGCAGGCGCTGCAGGGTCACCCCCACAGCGTACGGTCACCCGTTGAAGCTCAGCCCGCCGAGCGCCGCGCCGACGCCGAACGCGACGGCGCAGCCCACGAGCCCGACGACGTCGAGGAAGCGCTCCGGGCGGGTCCGGCTGATCATCTGGCCGATCCCGCCGGTCACGACCCCGACGGCGCCCAGCCCCATGCCGAGGCGATGGGCGCCGACCGCGACGGAGACGAGCGCCACGACCGCGAGGACGGACGTGAGGACGGCGGAGATGGCGTCGGAGGGGTGGGTCTCCTCCATGTGCAGGGCGTCCAGGTGCATGTTCGGTGCGTGCATGGTGGCCTCCTGAGGGCTCCTCCACCCACTGTGCGCCTGCCCGGGGGAGGCCGCAACGCTTTCGCCCAACCGCTCAGGTGCCCCCGAGGCGGTCCTCGACCGCGTGCGCCCGCATCGGCATGCCGAGGGCCCGGTACCCGTCGCGCGCGGCACCGAGCAGCTCGTGCGCCCGACCGCGGTCGGCCGGCGCTCCCCGCTGCAGCAGCAGCTCGCCGTACGCCTGCCGGACCCGGGGCACCTCGAGGACGACGGGGAACGTCTCCGCTTGTGCGAGCGCCTGCTGCAGGTGCTCCTCGGCGACGTCCCAGCGGCCTGCGCCGGCCGCCGTCATCCCCGCGACGCGATGGCTCAGCGCCCAGTCGAACGGGCGGAAGACGAACCGCTCGGGGTGGCGCGCGAGCTCGGGGTACAGCGCGGCGCAGACGTCGGCGAGCCCCGCTGCGGCGGCCGACTCGCCGGCCACGCTGAGCATGATCGTCTGCCCCATCGTCGAGACCTCGGCATCGCTGCGCAGGACCTCCGCCCGGTCGGCGAGCATCCGGCCCACCTCGGCGTGGTCCCCGGCGTGCGCGCGGTTCGCCAGCCGGCTCGCCCAGCCGATCCCGCTCCACGCGGACTCGGGCTCGAGCGCGATCGACTCCTCCGCGCAGGCCAGCCCCTCCTCGAACCGGCCACGCAGCGTCGCGACGAAGGACAGCCAGGCGTGCGACTGCGAGCTCCACGGCGAGCGGATCGCCGTGCACAGCTCGAGGTCCTTGCGCAGCGCCCGCTCCAGGCCGTCGAGGTCACCGGTCTGCGGGATCGAGTTGAGCAGGCCACCGCGGCGGGCCATGATCTCGCCGCCGACGTGCCCGAGCCGCAGCGCGAGGTCCAGGGCCTCGTCCGCCGCCTCGGCGCCCTCGACGAAGCGCCCTTCAGCGCCGACGGGGAACGCCATCCAGGCCAGCGCGTCGGTCACCGACCACAGGTCGCCCGCGCGACGCAGGTGCTCCACCGCCGCCTGGCCGGCGCGGGCCGACTCCGGTACCTGGCCGTAGGACCACCCGAGGACGCAGCGGGCCCAGTTCACGCGCCCGAGGTTCCGCTCGTCGGCGCACTCGCGCGCGATGTCCTCGGCCTCCGCGAGCTGCACGAGACCGGCCTCGTGCATCCCGTCGGCGCCGCTGAACCCGAGCAGCAGCCCGGTCGAGCTGACGAGCGCCGCCATCGCGGGCCCGCGGGACCCGTCGAGGGCCTTCAGGCCCCGCTCGTAGATCTCGAACGCGTCGGCGAAGCGGCTCAGCCAGATGAGCTGGTAGCCCATCTCCCAGCACAGCTCGCCTGCCGCCTCGGTCTCGCCGAGCGCCGCGTAGTCGGTGACGACCTCGTCCCAGATCGCCAGGCACTCGTCGTACCGGCCGAGGGCCCGCGCCGCGAGGCCCTGCTGCTGCTTGATCCGCGCCCGCCGCAGCGCGTCGTCGGGCCCCACGATCGACAGCGCGTCGGCAGCCGCGCGCTGCGCCTCCTCGAACGCCGCCGAGGCCATGGCGCGCTCCGCGGCGGCCTCGAGGTAGGCCAGCGTGCGCTGCGGGTCCGCGGCCGCACCGGCCTGCAGCAGGTGGTGCGCCACCTCCGACGGCACGGTCTGCAGCGCCTCGGGGTCGAGCCGCTCGATCGCGTCCGCCACCGCGAGGTGCAGCCGCTGCCGGCGCAGCAGCGACAACCCGGTCAGCAGCGTCTGCCGGATGAGCTCGTGGGCGAACGTGTAGTGCACCGCGCCGCCGCGGTCCTCGGGTATCACGACCATCGCCGCCTCGGCCTCCTCGACGATGTCGAGGAGCAGGTCGGGGCCGATGTCCGTGATCTCCTGCAGCATGGCGAACGGGAACCCCCGCCCGACGACGGCCGCGGCCGCCAACGCCTTCTGCGACGCCGGCCCGAGCCGCTCGAGCCGCCGGCCGACGACCAGCCGCACGCTCTCGGGCACGTCCAGCTCGTCGACGCTGAGGTCGCTCCGGAAGGCCCCGGAGGCGTCGAACAGCCGCCCCTCCTCGGCGAGGTGCCGGAACACCTCCATGACGAAGAACGGGTTGCCCTCCGTCTCCTCGAACACGACCCGCACGACGTCGTCGGGGGGTGTCCGGCCGGCGAGCGCCTCGACCATCTCCGCGACCCCGTCATGGGTGAAGCGCTTGACGGACAGCCGGTCCACGCTGCGGTTGCGCACCATCCGCTCGAGGGTGACCGCGAGGGGCCGCGACACGTCGAGCTCCACGTCGCGGTAGGTCCCGACGCCGAGGACGCGCATCTCGTGCAGCTGGTCCGCGACGTGCTCGATGAGGAGCAGCGTCGGGACGTCGGCCCAGTGCACGTCGTCGAGCACCAGCAGCAGCGGGAACCTGTCCGACGCGCGCCGGAGGAACGCGCTGACCGCGTTGAAGAAGTAGCGCCGCTGCTGCTCCGGGGGCAGGTCGAGCGGCTCGGGGATGTCCGGGAACCGCCGCCGCAGCTCGGGCACCATGCGCGCGACCTCGGCCGCGTCCTCGCCCATGTCCTCGCGGACGAGCTCCGGCGGCATCATGGCGAGCGCCTGCTCGAGCATCTCGACGAACGGCGAGTAGGGGAGCGCCCCCTCGAAGTCGTAGCAGCGCCCGAACAGGGCGAGCGCGCCGCGCGACTCGGCGTCGCGGATGAGCTGCCTCACCAGCGTCGTCTTGCCGACCCCCGGCTCGCCGCCGGCGAGCACCAGCCCGCCCCTGCCGGTCAGGGCGGCCGAGAGCTTGCCCCGCAGGAACGCGAGCTCCGAGGCCCGGCCGACGAAGACCTCGTCGCGCCCCTGCGGCGTGGCCCGCACCCAGACCGCCTCCCAGAGCCGCCAGGGCTGCGGGAACCCCTTCAGGTCGTGCTCGCCGGCGTCCAGGAAGCTGACGTCGGGCACCGTCCCGGCCAGCTGGCGGGTCACGTCCGAGACGAGGATCTGGCCGCCCTTGGCCGCCGCGCACACCCGCGACGCGGCGTGCACCGCCTCACCGGAGAGCTGCCCGCCCTGCCAGCTCACCTCACCGGTGTTCAGCCCGATCCGCACGGTCAGGGGCGGGCCGGGCCGGGCCTGGTTGAACGCGTCGAGCGCGCGCTGGATGGCCACGGCCGCGGACAGCGCCCGGCGGGTGGAGACGAAGACGGCCAGGAACCCGTCACCGAGCGCGGCCTTCTGGTCGGTGCCGCGGTGCTCGGCGATGTGCTGGCGCAGCAGCTCGTCGTGCTGGCGGAACAGGGCGTCGGCCTCCCCGTCGCCGAGGCTCGTGCGCAGCGAGGTGGACCCGACGATGTCGGTGAACATGATCGTGACGGGGCCCTCGGGGAAGTCGAGCCCTGGCGACGTCACCGGGGCATCGTCTTACGGGATCACCCGAGATGCACCCTTCGTGTCGGCCTTCCGTCAGTGACCGTCACCCGGGAGGAAGGCGAGCTCGACCCCGGCGGGCACCGCACCGAGGAGCGCAGCGCGCCGGGTGAACTCCCGGATGCCCTCGACCTGACGGGTCCCGAGGTCGAAGTCGAGGGCGCGGAAGTACGTGGCGAGCGTCGCCGCGTCGAACGGCTCGAAGCGGGCGGCCCGCTCGGCCACCTCCTCGACGCGCGCGAGCGACTCGGTGAGGGAGTCGCGGAAGGACCGGTGCACCGCCGCGACCTGCTCCGGGTGCTGCGCCGCGTAGTCGCGGCGGGCCGCCCACACGGCGAACACCATCGGCAGCCCGGTCCACTCGCGCCAGGCGGCCCCGAGGTCGAGGACGTGCAGGCCGAGGCCCGGGGCCTCGTACGTCGCGCGCAGCGCCGGGTCGCCGATGAGCACCGCCGCGTCCGCGACGCGGAGCATCGCGCCGAGGTCGGGCGGGGTGGTCTCGAAGGACGTCTTCGCCTCGTACCGCTGGGCGAGCAGCATCTGCGCGAGCAGCACGCTGGTGCGGCTCGTGGAGCCCATCGCCACGTGCGCCCCGTCGAGCTGCTCCACCGGCCGCGTCGACACGAGGACCACCGAGAGCACCGGCCCGTCCGAGCCCACCGCGAGGTCCGGGAGCACCACGACCTCGTCGGCGTGCTGCAGCGCCGGCACCAGGCTGATCGGGCCGATGTCGAGCTCGCCGGCGAGCAGCAGCCCGTTGAGCACGTCCGGCGTCTCGCGCCGCAGCCGCACGTCGAGCAGGCCCCCTGAGCGCACCAGCCCGTCGTACAGGGGGAGGCAGTTGAGGAAGTCGATGTGCCCGACGCGGGGTCTCACGACCTCGACCCTAGACGCGCCGTGACTGACAGGGAGCCCACAGCGGGTGTTCCCCGGCCCTGCCAGGTTGCGCCACGAGGTTCTTCTCAGCGGCCCAGGCAGGGCCCGACGAGAGGAACGACATGAGCGACCACACGAAGATCAAGCGCTGGGGCACCGGTGCCGCCTTCCTGGCGTCGGGGCTCGTCGCGGGGGGTGTCCTCGCCGGTTCGCTGACGGCCAACGCCGCCGGCACCGACGACACCACCAGCGGTACGACGACCCAGCAGGCGCCGCTGAACCCGGGCGACCCGACCAAGAGCCAGCGGCCGGACGAGACCCTGCTCACGGGCGACACCGCGGCGAAGGTGAAGGCGGCCGCGCTGGCCAAGTACCCCGGCGCGACGATCCAGCGCGTCGAGACCGACAGCGACGGGGTCTACGAGGCGCACCTGGTGACGAAGGCGGGCGCGCCGGTGACGGTCGAGATGGACACGTCCTTCACCGTGACGGGCACGGAGGCCATGGGCGGGCCGGGCGGCCACGGCGGGCCGCCGCCGGCTGCGGGCTCAGCCGCCCCCGGCGCCTAGCCCCTTGGCCAGGCTCGTGGCGATCGAGGTCAGGTCGGTCGGCACGAACCACACCTTGGTCGCCTGCCCGTTCGCGATGACGGGCAGGCGGTCGAGGTACTTGTAGGCCAGGAGCTTGTCGTCGAGGTTCACGTCGTGCAGGGCGTTGTTGACCGTGCGGATCGCCGACGCCTCGCCCTCGGCGCGCAGCTTGGCCGACTCGGCCTCGCCCTTCGCGGCCGTGACAGCGGCCTGGGCGTGGCCCTCGGCCTCGAGGATGCGCGCGGCCTTCTCGCCCTCGGCGGTGAGGATGGTCGCGCGCTTCTCGCGGTCGGCGCGCATCGACTTCTCCATCGAGTCGCGGATGCTGGCCGGCGGCTCGATGGCCTTGATCTCCACCCGGCTCACCTTGATGCCCCACTTGCCGGTGGCCTCGTCGAGCACCACGCCGAGCTGGCTGTTCACCGTCTCCCGGCTGGTGAGCGCCTCCTCGAGCTGCAGGTTGCCGACCGCGTTGCGCAGCGTGGTGACCGACAGCTGCTCGATCGCCTGCAGGTAGTTGGCGATCTCGTAGGTCGCGGCCTTCGGGTCGGTCACCTGGAAGTAGATGACCGTGTCGATGCCGACGACGAGGTTGTCCTTCGTGATGACCTGCTGCGGCGGGAAGGTCACCACCTGCTCCCGCAGGTCGATGCTCGGCCGCAGCTGGTCCACGAACGGCACCACGAGGTTCAGGCCCGGCTCGAGGACGCGCTGGAAGCGGCCGAACCGCTCGCACACCCGAGCGGTGGCCTGCGGCACCACCCGGATGCCGCGCGACACCACGACCAGCAGCACCACGACCACGACGAGCACGACGACGAGCGCATCCATCTGTCAGATCTCCTCGGGGAACACGACGAGCGTGGCTCCGTCGACCTGCGCGACGGAGACGTGCGACCCGGCCGGCAGCGCCAGCCCGGGGTTGAGCGAGCGGGCCGCCCACGACTCGCCGCCGAGCTTGACCCGACCGGAGTGCGCGGTGACCTCCTCGAGGACGACGGCACGGCGCCCGGTGAGCAGGGCCGTCCCGGTCGGCAGCGCGGGCTGGCGGCGGTGCGCCCGCTCGAGCGGCTTGACCATCCACCACAGCAGGCCGCCGGCGCCCGCGAAGGCCGCGAGCTCGACCACGACCGGCGCGCCCGCCAGGGCGACCAGGCCTGCGATCAGCGCCGCGACGGAGAACAGGCCCAGGACGAACGTCAGCGTGAGCAGCTCGGCGAGCATCAGCCCACCGGCGAGCACCATCCAGAGCACCCAGTCGGCCACGCCGTCAACCTAGGGCAACTGCGCTCACTTCGCGTCGGACCAGCGCGGTACGACGGCAACCTCGGCGACGAAGCGCACCCCTGAGCCCGCGGCCCAGTGCCCGGCGACGCTCGTCAGCGACCGGTGCAGCAGGTCGACCGCGT
>DATJGA010000003.1:0-4566 GCA_035495395.1 Mycobacteriales bacterium
GTGCACGACCAGAAGAGGCGGTCGCTGTGCTGTTCCCGACGCCCACGTTCGCGGTCCTCCTCGTTGGGGTCCTCGCGGCGACCTGCGCCCTCGCGAGCCGCCCGCGGGCCTGGCGGCTGGTGGTGCTCGGCGCCAGCGCCCTCTTCTACGGCTACGCGACCCCGCGGATGCTGCTCGTGCTCGCAGCGGTCGTCCTCGCGAACTGGGCGCTCGCCCACGGTGTGGCCCGCGGCGGCGCGTGGGGGCACCGCGTCCTCGTGCTGGGCGTCCTGGCCGACCTCGGCCTGCTGGGCGTCTTCAAGTACTACGGCTTCTTCACCTCCTCGGTGACGTCGGCGCTGCGCCGGCTGGGCCTCGTCGTCACGCCGCCGCTGCTGGAGGTCGTGCTGCCGATCGGCCTGTCGTTCCTCACGTTCTCGGCCATCGCGTACCTCGTCGAGGTACGCCGGGGGATCAGCCCGGTCGCACCGCTGCTCGACGTCGCGGTGTGGCTGAGCTTCTTCCCGACGGTCACCGCAGGGCCGATCACGCGACCGAGCGAGCTGATGCACCAGCTGCCGCAGCAAGGACAGGTACGGCGGATCGAGGGCGGCGAGGCGACCTGGCTGATCGCCCGCGGGCTGGTGAAGAAGGTGGTCCTCGCCAGCTGGCTGTCGAGCACGATCACCGAGAGCGTCTTCACCACGCCGGCCGTGCACAGCGGGCCGGAGCTGCTGCTGGGGGTGTACGCCTACGCCGCGCAGATCTACCTCGACTTCTCCGGCTACACCGACATCGCGCGCGGCTCCGCGCTCCTGCTCGGGGTCCGGCTGCCGGAGAACTTCGACGCGCCGTACGCCGCCGCGTCGATCCACGAGTTCTGGAACCGCTGGCACATGACGCTGTCGCGCTGGCTGCGCGACTTCCTGTTCGTCCCGCTCGCGCAGCGCTCGCACGCGCACTGGTGGCGGAGCTTCGCCGTACCGGTCGTGGTCATGGCCCTCGCCGGGCTGTGGCACGGCGCCGCCTGGACTTTCGTCGCCTTCGGCCTCGTGCACGGCGTGGCCCTGGCGGTCGAGCGGCTGATGACCGAGCGCCGGCGGGCGGCGCACCGCGCGCGCAGCACGGCGCTGCCGGCGCGGGTGCTGGCGCACCTCGTCGCGCTGCACGTGGTCTGCCTGGGCTGGGTGTTCTTCGCCTCGTCGGACCTCGGGCAGGCCGGGGTGCTGCTGCGCGGCCTGGCGCACGGCTGGCCGCACGTGCCCGACGTGCCGCTGCTGCTGGTCGTGCTGCTGCTGGCCGTGCTGGTCGCGCAGCTGCACCCGGGCCGGCTGGCCCCAGCTGTGCGCTCGGTGTTCACGGCCTCGCCCGCGCTCGTTCAGGGCGCGCTGCTGGCCGCGGCGCTGCTGTGCGTCGACGCCCTCGGCCCCGAGGGCGTGGCTCCCTTCATCTACTACAGGTTCTGACATGACCGGGACGGGTCGGCTCAAGGCGCTCGGGACGGTGCTCGTCGCGCTCGTGCTCGGCACCCTGCTCAACGCGCAGGCGATGCTCCTGACCGCGAAGGGCCTGCCGTTCGGCTGGCGCCGGTCGGTCGCCGTCGCGGTGATGGACCCGGTGGCGCAGCTGAGCCGGGCGCTGCGCCTCGACGTGCCGCGCCGCGAGCTCGACCGGGCCCTCGGCCACGGGCCGGCGCCTTCCCCCGCCCCCGTGCCGTCGCCCACCCCGACGGGCACGCCGGCACCCGGACCGCCCCCGAGCCCCACCCCCAGCCCCACGCCCAGCGTCCCGACGGCGCAGCACCCGCTGCGCATCCTCACCGTCGGCGACTCGATGGCGCAGGCCATGGGGCAGTCGCTCATCACCGCGGCGGCCGCGACCGGTGTGGCCCGGGCGGAGCTGGACTTCCGGTTCAGCAGCGGCCTGAGCCGGCCGGACTTCTTCGACTGGCCCGGGCACCTCGCCGGCGTCCTCGCGGGCCGAGACCGGCCGGACGCGCTCGTGGTCGTCTTCGGCGCGAACGACGCGCAGGGCATGGAGACCTCGCACGGCGTCCTCGACTTCGGCACCGCGGCCTGGGACGCCGAGTACGCAGCGCGGGTGGCCGCGGTGATGCGGCAGGTCACCGCTGCCGGGGTGCGTGTCTACTGGGTCGGGCAGCCGGTGGCCCGGTCCTCGTCGTACTCGCACCGGATGGCGGCCCTCGACGCGATCTACCGCGCGCAGGCGGCGCGGCACGAGGGCGTCACGTACGTCGACAGCTGGCCGCTGTTCACCGACTCCCACGGCGCCTACGCCGCGTACCTCCCCACCTCGTCCGGGCTGACGCTGATGCGGCTGCCCGACGGCATCCACCTCACGCGCGCGGGCGGCGACCGCCTCGCGCGTGCCGTCATGGCGGAGGTCCGCCAGGACTGGAGGCTCGGACCATGAGTACCCGTCGTGCTCTCGCTCTCGGCGCGATCCTCGCCGTCGTCGCGTGCGGGTCGAGCCCGCCGGTCGCGGCCCCGACGCCCGCGCCCACGTCCGCGTCGCCGACCGCCTCGCCCACCGCGTCGCCGACTCCGTCGCCCACCGTGTCGCCGACGCCTCGGCAGACCCGCTCGCCGGCGCCGAGCCCGACGGCGACGCGGACCTCGCCACGGCCGCACCGCACGTCCCCGGCGCCCGTCCCGACGTCGCCGAAGCCGCGCCCGCTGCCCCCGGGGGCCAACAGCGTCTTCGTCCTCGGCGACTCGGCGCTCATCAGCGCGGAGCCGTACGTGCGGTCGGCGCTGAACGGCTGGGTCGTCACCTACGACGCGGTCGGCAGCCGCCGGCTGCCGCAGGGGATCGACGTGCTGCGCGCCCGCCGTTCCGAGATCGGCCGGGTCGTCGTCATCCAGCAGGGCAACAACTACATCGCCGCCGAGGGGTCGTTCGCGAGCCAGATCGACGAGGCCATGCGGGTGCTCAAGGGGACCTCGCGGGTGGTGTGGCTCACCGTCGCGGAGAAGTGGCCGTCCAGGGTCGTGATCAACAACGCGATCCGGGCGGCGGCGTCGCGCTGGCCCACGATCGTCGTCGGCGACTGGGCCCGGCTCATCGCCGCGCACCCCGAGTACGCCGGCGACCAGCTGCACCTGTCGCCGTCGGGTCGGGCCGCGATGGCCCGGCTCATCGACCAGTGCGTCGGTCCCGCCCCCCGCTAGCAGTTACGGCGGGCGCCCCTCAGCAAGGAGCGGAAACCGCTTGACATCTAGTAGCTAGAGTTCTAGCGTTCTGGCACCGCGGTCACCACTCCCACGACGAAGGGCGACGACATGACCACCCTGGCAGTACGCCACACCGTGCAGGACTTCGACCTCTGGAAGGCCGCGTTCGACGCGCACGCCGCCGCACGCCGCAGTCACGGCGCCACCGGGCACCGGGTGCTGCGCGACGGGCAGGACATCCTCGTGCTCATCGACTTCGACACCCAGGAGCAGGCCGGAGCCTTCACCGCCGACCCGTCCCTCAAGGACGCGATGGCCGACGCCGGCGTCACCAGCGCCCCGGAGCTCACCATCCGCGAGGAGACCGAAGGGCTGCGCTACTGACCGAGAAGCGGGGGCGCCGGGCCGCCACGCCCGGCGCCTCCGCCAGCGACGCCGTGGCCGCCACGGTCCGCACCGGTGAGGCCTTCCTGGCCCTCGCGGACCGGCGCCTTCGCGCCTACGGCCTCTCCGCCGGAGCCCGCCAGGTCCTGGCCGTGCTGGACGGCGACGGCGGTTCGCTGTCCCCGACGACCATCGCGGACCGGCTCATCATCACGACGGCGAGCATGACGTCGCTGCTGGACACCCTGCAGCGCCGTGGGCTCGTGCAGCGCACCCCCGACGTCGAGGACCGCCGGCGCGTGGTCGTCACGATCACCAGTGAAGGTCGTCGGGTCATCCGCCGCCTGCTCCCGGAGATGCTGGCGCTGCAGGACGACGTGGCGGCCGCCCTGTCCCCGGGTGACCGTGCCGAGCTCGTACGCCTGCTCAGCACCCTGCGCGCCGGCATCACGGCAGCGTCCGAGACCACGAAGAGCACGTAGCGCGCCCACCAGGACCGGCCCTCCACTGCCCGCGGTGCGGGCCGCAGAGCCAGGTCGGGGCCAGGTGCCCCCGTAGGGTCCCGTCCATGGCTGTGCAGCGCATGGACAACGTCGGGATCGTCGTGCAGGACCTGCCGCGCATGGTCTCCTTCTTCACCGAGCTCGGTCTCGAGCTCGAAGGGGAAGCCGCGGTGGAGGGCCCGTGGATGGACGGCTGCATCGACATCGACGACGCCGCCTGCGACATCGCGATGCTGCGCACCCCCGACGGTCACAGCAGGCTCGAGCTGTCGTGCTTCCGCCGGCCCGAGACGCCCGGCGAGCCGGAGCCCCGCCCCGTGAACACCTACGGCTACCTGCGGGTGATGTTCGCCGTCGACGACCTCGAGGACACGCTTGCGCGCCTCCGGCCGCACGGCTGCGAGGTGCTGCGCGAGGTCGTGAACTACGAGGACGTCTACCTGCTCTGCTACGTCCGCGGCCCGGAAGGCCTGCTGCTCGGCCTGGCGCAGCAGCTGGCCGGCTGA
>DATJGA010000004.1:0-8531 GCA_035495395.1 Mycobacteriales bacterium
GGCTACGGCCACGGCACCTTCGTCGCCGGCCTCGTCGCGGGCGACGGCACGAGCTCGGACGGCGCCTACGCGGGCGTCGCCCCGGCCGCCTCGGTGCTCGACGTGCGCGTCGCGCACGCCGACGGCACCTCCGACCTGGTGACCGTCCTCAAGGGCCTGCAGGTCGTGGCGCAGCACCCCGAGGTCTCCGTCGTCAACCACTCGCTCTCCTCCGGCAGCCCGCTGCCGTACCAGCTCGACCCGCTGACGATCGCCCTCGAGTCGCTCTGGGCGCACGGGGCCACCGTCGTCGTCCCCGCCGGCAACGACGGCGCGGACGGCCGCGGCTCGGTCTCGAGCCCCGGCATCGACCCGGTGCTCCTCACCGTCGGCGGCCTGGACGAGAGCGGCACGGCCGCGCGTGACGACGACGCCGTCGCGAGCTGGTCCGGCCAGGGCCCGGCGCCCCAGGGCGTGCAGAAGCCCGACCTGGTCGCGCCCGGCGCGCACGTGGTCTCGGTCGGCGCGGTCGGCAGCCAGGTCTGGGACGCGAACCCCGGCTCGCACGTCGGTACCGCCTACCTCAAGGGCTCGGGCACCTCCTTCGCCACCGCCGTCACGTCCGGCGCGGTCGCCGCGCTCGTGGCCGCCCGCCCCGACCTCACGCCCGACCAGGTCAAGACGCTGCTGTCGAAGACCGCGTACCGCGTCGGCGCCCCGCAGTGGGAGGCCGGCCGCGGCGGCCTCGACCTCGCCGCCGCCCTCAGCGACCGCACCCCGCGCAGCGCCGAGAACGCCGAGCCCTTCCCCGGCGACCCCGCCGTCATGCAGGCGCTCATCGCGGCCATCGTCTCCGGCGACGAGGACGCCGCCGCCTCCTCCTGGGCGCTGCTGTCCCCCGAGGCCCGGCAGTGGGCCGCCCGCCAGTGGGCAGCCAGCAGCTGGGCGGCGCGGCAGTGGTCGGCTCGTCAGTGGGCGGCCAGCAGCTGGGCCGACATCAGCTGGGAGGCCCGCCAGTGGGCCGCCCGCCAGTGGGCAGCCAGCAGCTGGGCCGCGCGCCAGTGGGCCGCGCGCCAGTGGTCGGACGAGGAGTGGGCAGCCCGGCAGTGGTCGGCGCGCCAGTGGTCCGCCCGGCAGTGGTCGGCGCGCCAGTGGTCCGACGACGAGTGGGCCGCCCGCCAGTGGTCCGCACGCCAGTGGTCCGACCAGGACTGGTCGGCGCGCCAGTGGTCCGCACGCCAGTGGTCGGCTCGTCAGTGGACCGCCACGGGCTGGGCGTGACCCGTGACCGGCCCGACCTGAGCCGGCGGCCGTGAGCAGCCCCCTCCACCGCCTCGTCGCACGCGTCACCGCCGTGGGCCTGCTGGCCCAGGCGGTGGCGCTGCTCGTGGTGCACGGCACCCCCGCCGTCGCGCCGCTGCGGGCCGACGAGGGCTGGCTGTCGTGGGCGCACGGCTGGACCCTGCTCGGCGTCTGCACCGCGCTCACCTTCGCCGGCGACTGGGTGGCCGTCCGCGTGCGGCACGGCGAGGAGACCGAGGAGCTCACCCTCTTCGAGGCCGCCTGCGTCGTCGACGTGCTGGTGCTGCCCGCCTCCTGGGCGCTCGTCGTACCGGTCGTCGCCACCGTGCTCTGCTCGACCGTCCGCCGCCGCGGAGCGGTCAAGGTGCTCTTCAACGGCGCGAACCTCGCCGCCGCGGTCGCCGTCCTCGTGCTCTCGGTGCAGCTGCTCGCCGCGCCCGCCTCGGGCCTGTCCCCGCGGACCGTCGCGGCGCTGACCGTGGGCATGCTCGGCCTCACCGGCGTCAACCTGGTCGCCCTCTCGCGGGTGCTCGCCGTCGTCACCGGCGACAACCCGCGCCGCATCGTGCGCGACGGCCTCAAGCTCTCCACCGTCATGGCGGTGGGCACCGTCGCCCTCGGCGGTACGGCGGTCACGCTGGCCACGGCGGCCCCCGCGCTGCTGCCCTTCGCGCTCATGCCCGCCGTCGCCCTCACCTTCGCGTTCAAGGCGGCGGCGCAGGAGTCGGAGGAGCGCGAGCGCTCGGCGCAGCTGCTGCGGCTGTCGCAGGTGCTCGCCGGGCGGCTGGACGGCGAGGAGATGCTCGAGGCCTTCCTCGACCTCACCCGCCGGGCGTTCGGCGCCGACGTGGCGCTGGCCGTGCTCGAGCAGGACCACGGGCACCCGGTCACCGTCGTCGACGACCGGCGCGAGGGGCAGTTCCGGCGTACCGCCTCGCTCGTCGAGACCGACCTCGTGCACCGCAGCCGCGCCCTCGGCGCCCGCGCGCTGGGCGAGGACCTGCCGCGCGAGTGGCGCAGCGGGCTCTCCGCGCCGCTCGAGGCCGAGGGCCGGCACGTCGGCGCGGTCGTCCTCGCGACCGGCGACAAGCACCGCGCCCTGGCCGCGCGCGAGCTCACCCTGCTCACCTCGCTCGCCAGCGCGCTGTCGGTCGCGCTCCGCGGTGCCGCGGACCTGCGCCGGCTCGTCGACGAGCGCTCCAAGCTCAAGGCCGTCGTCGACCAGTCCTCGGACGGCATCCTCGTGCTCGACGGCGCCGGCGTCGTGCAGCTCTGGAGCCCCGCGCTGGCGCGCCTGACCGGGCGCACCGAGGAGGAGGCCACCGGCCAGGAGCTCGGGGCGCTCGTCGTCACGACCACCTCCGAGGGCGAGATCCGCGAGCCGTTCCAGGCCGGCCGGGCGCTGCTCACGCCGGAGGCGCCGCACGCCACGGTCGAGCTCACGCTGCTGCGCGAGGACGGCGAGCAGCGGGTCGTCAGCTGCGCTCACGCGGGCGTCTTCGACGAGGACGGCGCGCTCGTGCGCGACGTGGTCATCGTCCACGACGTGACGCGCGAGCGGCAGGTCGAGCGGCTCAAGGCCGACTTCATCGCCACCGTGTCGCACGAGCTGCGCACGCCGGTGACGCCCATCAAGGGGTACGCCGACCTGCTGCGCCGCCGCGGCCACGTCATGACCGAGCAGAAGCGCGCCGAGTGCCTCGAGGTCATCAGCGACCGGGCCGGGCACCTGGCGCGGCTCGTCGAGGACCTGCTGCTCGCCTCGCGCATCTCCGAGAGCGGCGGCCGGGCCAAGGTGGAGATGGGCAGCGACGACCTCGTCCGCCTGCTGCACCGCTCGACGGGCGACTTCGGCGAGGACAGCGCCCGCATCACCGTCGAGGCCCCCGAGACGCCGGTGCTCGTGCAGTGCGACCCGGTGCGCGTGACCCAGGTGCTGGGCAACCTCGTCGGGAACGCCCTGAAGTACTCCGCGACCGGCAGCCCGGTCGTCGCCCGGCTGAAGGTCGTCGACGGCGCGGCCGTCGTGGAGGTCGAGGACCACGGCCGGGGCATCCCGGCGGACCAGCTGGAGAAGGTCTTCGACAAGTTCCACAGGGTCGAGGACCCGCTCGTGATGACCACCGGCGGCACCGGTCTGGGCCTGTACATCGCCCGCCAGCTCACCCACGCGATGGGCGGCGAGCTGTCCTGCCGGTCCACCCTGGGTGTCGGCTCCGTGTTCAGCCTGTCACTCCGCGTAGCCGAAAAGGCCCCCGACGCGCCCTCCCGCCCGCCGTTCCCCGCGCCACGCCACGCGGAGTCGCACCGCGCGCCGAGCGCTCCTTCGGGCGTCTGACCGCTAGGGTCATGCTCACGAAGCCGCGTCGGCGGCGCCGGGGCACGTCCCCGTCGAAGACATGGAGGACCCCGTGGCGGAGAAGTACAACGGCTACTGCGTGAAGTGCAAGGACAAGCGCGACTTCGACGGCGAGGTCAAGGTCAGTGACTCGGGCCGCCGCATGGCTCAGGGCCTGTGCCCGGTCTGCGGGACCAAGATGAACCGCATCCTCGGCAAGGCCTAGTCCCACCCACGTCCGACGGGCGGCTCCCCACCGGGGGGCCGCCCGTCGCCGTACCCAGGCTGTGGACGGCCCGCACGGGCCCGCGGGAGCCCTGGCACGGTGAGGCGCCCACCGAAGCCTGGAGGTCGTCCGTGCGCCCTGTCCTCAGCCCCGCAGCCCGTCGCCTGTGGCGCGGCACCCGCACGCTGCAGCTGTGCCTGACGCCGTCCCGGGGCGTGCTGCTCGACGGGCTCGACGCGGGCACCCGCCACCTGCTCGCGCTGCTCGACGGCTCGCGCACGCAGGAGCAGGTCGTCGCGGCGGCCCGGGCGGCCGGGTGCGCGGACCCCGAGCAGGCGCTGGCGACGCTCCGCGACGCCGGGCTGCTCCTCGACGCGGACGACCTGCAGGTGCCGCTGCCCGAGCGCGCGGACCGGCTGCGCCTCGCGCCGGACGCCGCCGCGCTCGCGCTTCGCGGCGCAGCGGCCCCGAGCGCCCTGCTGCGCGCCCGGCACGCGGCCCGCGTCGTCGTGCACGGGGGCAGCCGGGTCGGGGGCCCGCTCGCGGCCCTGCTGAGCGAGGCCGGGGTCGGCACCGTCGACCTGAGGGACCCGGCCGAGACCGGCTGGGAGGACCTCGCCGTCGGCGGCCTGCAGGCCGGCGACGTCGGCGCACCGCGCGCCACCGCGCTGGGCGCCCGGCTGCGCTCCGCCGGCTCGCTGCAGCAGCCGACGCTGGTCGTGCTCACCGACGACGTGCCCGAGCAGCTCGCGCGCGTGCTCGCCCGCGACCGGGTGCCGCACCTGACGGCGCGCGCCGACGGGCTCGTCGGCGTGGTGGGCCCGCTGGTGCTGCCCGGCCGCTCCGCCTGCCTGAGGTGCGTCGCGCTCGTGCAGGAGGCCATCGACCCCGACTGGCCGCACCTCGTCCCGTACGACGAGCCCGGCCTGCGCGGCGCCGCGCCGGGCCACGGGGTGCTGGCGGCAGCCGTGGCCGCCCAGGCGGCCCTGCAGGCCCTGGAGCTCGTGGAGGGCGGCACGCCCGCCAGCGTCGGCGGGAGCCTCGAGCTCGAGCTGCCCGGCTGGGCGTGGCGCCGGCGCACCTGGCCGACGCACCCGGGCTGCGACTGCGGTGCCGACGCAGTTCGGCTGGCCGACAGCGCCTGACCGCCGCAGCCGTCACACTGTCGGGGTGGCGGACATCCCGAAGCGCGCGGTGGCGCGCGGGGCACGGCTGGCCACGCTCCCGCTGGGGGTGGCGGGACGCGGCGCCGTGGGCTTCGGGCGCCGCATCGGGGGTCGGCCCGCGGAGGTCGTGACCGCCGAGCTGCAGGCCCGTACGGCGGAGCAGCTCTTCCAGGTGCTCGGGCAGCTCAAGGGCGGGGCGATGAAGTTCGGCCAGGCGCTGAGCGTCTTCGAGGCCGCCCTCCCCGAGGAGATGGCCGCGCCGTACCGGACCGCCCTCACGAAGCTGCAGGAGGCGGCGCCCCCGCTGCCCGCCGCCACCGTGCACGCCGTGCTGGCCGAGCAGCTCGGCGCCGACTGGCGCGCGGGGTTCGCGCACTTCGACGACAAGCCGGCCGCCGCGGCGAGCATCGGCCAGGTGCACAAGGCCCAGTGGCACGACGGGCGCGCGGTGGCGGTCAAGATCCAGTACCCGGGAGCGGGCAAGGCCCTGCTCGGCGACCTCAAGCAGCTCGGCCGGCTGGCCCGGGTCTTCGGCGTGTTCACCCCCGGGCTCGACGTCAAGCCGCTGCTCGCCGAGCTCGAGGCCCGGGTGGCCGAGGAGCTCGACTACGCGCTCGAGGCGGACAGCCAGCGCACCTTCGCGGCGGCGTACGACGGCGACCCCGACATCTGCGTGCCCCCTGTGGTCGCCGGCTCAGACCGGGTGCTGGTCACCGAGTGGATCGACGGCGTGCCGCTGTCGGCGATCATCCGCGAGGGGACGCCGGAGCAGCGCGACCGGGCCTCCCGCCTGCTCGCGACGTTCCTGTTCTCCGGCCCGGTGCTGGCGGGGCTGCTGCACGCCGACCCGCACCCGGGCAACTTCCGGCTGCTCGACGACGGCCGGCTCGGCGTCATCGACTTCGGCGCGGTCAACCGGCTGCCCGACGGGGCACCCGAGCCGATCGGGCGGCTGGCCCGCTGGGCCCTCGAGGGCCGCGCGGAGGACGTGCTCGAGGCGCTGCGCGACGAGGGCTTCGTCAAGCCCGGCATCACCGTCGACGCCGACCGCGTCCTCGACTACCTGATGCCCCTGCTCGAGCCGATCCGCGCGGACACCTTCCGGTTCTCGCGCGAGTGGCTGCGGCGCGAGGCGATCCGGCTGGCGGACCCGCGCTCGCCGGCCAACCAGCTCGGGCGGCAGCTCAACCTGCCCCCGTCGTACCTGCTCATCCACCGCGTCACGACCGGCACGATCGGGGTGCTGTGCCAGCTCGGCGGCGAGGCGCCCTACCGGGAGCTGATGGAGCGCTGGCAGCCCGGCTTCGCGCACCCCTGAGCCGCTACCACCAGGCCTCGTCCAGCTTGCCCTCGATGGAGCGCAGGTTCTGCCGCGCGCACGTCTCGCACAGCCAGGTCTGGCCGCGCTCGCTCACCTGCATCGACCAGGTGAGCGGCGGCTCGTCGACGGTGGTGCCGCACACCGAGCAGGTCACCGGCTCACCCATGCCCTGAGTGTCGCCCAGCCCGGCCGGATCGTCATGCAGCCCGTGACGCAAGGCGGTCGGGGGCCGGTGCGAAGTGCCCCGACCCGCCTTTGAGAGCATCGATGACCGCGACGCGGGACAGGGCGGGGGCCACGGCCCACCCGGTGCGGAGCAGAGCAGCGCTGAGCAGAACCAGGTAGGGAGAGGACGCACGTGACGGCATCGCTCGAGAGGACGGCACCGCAGGGCACAGGTGCCCCGGGCCGGGCCCACCTCGACACCCGGACGCTCCGCACGGACAGGTGGTGGGTCCCCCCGCTCGTCACCTTCTCCGTGCTGGTCGCGTTCATCATCTACGCGACGGTGCGGGCGTTCCTGAACAAGGACTACTTCCTCGACCCGTACATCTCGCCGTTCTACTCGCCGTGCCTGGCGAGCTCGTGCGACCCGGCGCCGCACCTGAGCTGGTTCCCGAGCAACGCCTTCTTCACGCCGGCCATCTTCATCCTGGTGTTCCCGCTCGGCTTCCGCCTGACCTGCTACTACTACCGCAAGGCCTACTACCGGGCCTTCTGGATGTCGCCGCCGGCCTGCGCCGTGGCCGAGCCGCACGGGAAGTACACGGGCGAGACGCGAGTCCCCCTGGTGGGCAACAACATCCACCGCTACTTCTTCTACGCCGGCCTCGTCTTCAACGTCATCCTCACGTACGACGCGATCGTGGCCTTCCGCTTCGAGAAGGACGGCGGGCACCACTTCGGCGTCGGCCTCGGCACCGCCGTCCTGGTCGTGAACGCGACGCTGCTGTGGCTGTACTCGCTGTCCTGCCACTCGTGCCGGCACATCACCGGCGGGCGGCTGAAGCACTTCTCGAAGCACCCGCTGCGGTACCGCTTCTGGACGTTCGTGTCCAAGCTCAACCACCACCACATGAAGCTCGCGTGGGTGTCGCTGTTCGGCGTCGCCCTGACCGACCTCTACATCTGGCTCGTCAGCTCGGGCGTCTTCAACGACCCGAGGTGGATCTCCTGATGGTTGACGTGCACGAGTACGACGTGGTCGTGATGGGCGCCGGTGGCGCCGGGTTGCGCGCGGCCATCGAGGCCCACAACGCGGGCGCCAAGGTCGCCGTGGTGTGCAAGTCGCTGCTGGGCAAGGCGCACACGGTCATGGCCGAAGGCGGCATCGCCGCGGCGATGGGCAACCTCTACCCGGACGACAACTGGAGGGTGCACTTCCGCGACACCATGCGTGGCGGGAAGATGCTGAACAACTACCGGATGGCGGAGCTGCACGCGAAGGAAGCTCCCGACCGGGTCCGCGAGCTGGAGGAGTGGGGCGCCCTCTTCGACCGCACGCCTGACGGCAAGATCTCGCAGCGCGACTTCGGTGGCCACCGTTACGCGCGACTCGCGCACGTCGGTGACCGCACCGGTCTGGAGATGATCCGGACGCTGCAACAGCGCGCGGTGCAAATCGGCATCGACGTGTTCATGGAATGCACAGTCACGCGGTTGCTCAAGGACGACTCTGCAAGCGGCGGGGGGCGCATCTCCGGAGCGTTCGGCTACTGGCGCGAGACCGGCGCCTTGATCCAATTCACGGCCCCCGCCGTCATCCTTGCGACCGGCGGCATCGGACGGTCGTGGCAGGTCACCTCCAACAGCTGGGAGTACTCGGGCGACGGGCACGCGCTCGCGTTGTGGGCCGGTGGCTCGGTCATCAACATGGAATTCGTCCAGTTCCACCCGACCGGGTCTATGAGCTCGAGGAGTGGGGCGCCCTCTTCGACCGCACGCCCGACGGCAAGATCTCGCAGCGCGACTTCGGGGGGCACCGCTATGCGCGACTGGCGCACGTCGGTGACCGCACCGGGCTGGAGATGATCCGGACGCTGCAACAGCGCGCGGTGCAAATCGGCATCGACGTGTTCAGCAAGGCGAAGGGCCGCTACACGCTGTGGAAGGGGTTCACCAAGCTGAACGAGCGGCACATGCTCTTCGCGTGGATCAGCCTCTTCGGCGTCGGGCTGACCGACGCGTACGTCCGGCTCG
>DATJGA010000005.1:0-15838 GCA_035495395.1 Mycobacteriales bacterium
AGCGGACTGGGAGGTCCCGCACGGACGCTCGCCGAGCTGACCGGGTGCGCGGTCACCGGCGTCGACCTCACCCCGGAGTTCTGCGACGTGGCGACGGCGCTGTCCGGGTGGACGGGCATGGCCGAGCGCACCAGCTTCCGCGTCGGGGACGCCACTGCCACCGGCCTTCCCGACGCGACCTTCGACGCGGCGCTGACCGTGCACGTGGCGATGAACATCCCCGACAAGCCTGCGCTGTACGCCGAGGCCTTCCGTGTGCTCCGGCCCGGGGGCAGGTTCGCCGTCTACGACGTGCTGCAGGGCGAAGGCGGCGACCCCCACTACCCCGTGCCGTGGGCCAATGACGCGTCGACGAGCTTTCTCGCCACCTCGGAGGAGATGCGCGACATGCTGACCGCGGCGGGCTTCGCGATCGTGTCGGAAGCCGACTCGTCGGAGGCGAGCCTCGCCTGGTTCCAGCAGCTGCGCGAGCGCGTCGAACGCGAGGGACCGCCCCCGGTCACCTTCGCGTCCTTCCTCGGCGACGCGTTCGGGCGGATGGCTGCCAACCAGGTGGCCAACCTCGCCGAACGGCGCATCCGCACCGTCATGTACGTGTGCTCCCGACCTTGCTGATCGTCGCCTGACGCCGCGGTCACCCGGTCCGGCGACGGACACTGCCCAGGGAGGGCCGGGCTCAGCGGAGGCGGTAGCCGACGCCGCCATCCGGAACACCTCGTAGGTGTCGCAGATGAGGAGCTGATGAGAATCGGGGTGACGGGTCAGCCCACAGCGGCACCGCTCAGGTGCAGGACGCAGCTCTCGGTCGTGGTGAGCCTCGGGTAGTCGACCTCGTCCAGCCGGACCCCGGTCGAGGCGCTGAGCTGCTCGACGAAGGACAGGAAGTCCAGCGAGTCGAGCTCCAGCGCGTCGCGCAGCGGGACGTCGTCGGCCAGGTGGTCGAGGTCGGCGTCGGGCACCACCTGCAGCAGGGCCTCGTGCACGCAGCGTCGGGCCTCGTCGCGGTTCATGGCGCCTCCTCGGTGTCGGTCTGCACCGCAAGCACACCGCCGCGCCGGCTCTCGCGACAGGTCCACTGGTCGCCTGCCGGCGGGACGTAGGTCCCGGTCAGGGCCGTACGGCGTGCAGCGCCTCCTTGACGGCCACCGGCTCGTCGAGCGCGGTGTCCACCCGGTGCGCCTGCGGCCACGGGTCGGCCGCCGCCCGCAGCGCCGCGCGCACCGGACCCGTCGCGTCCGACGCGCTGCCACGTCGTCGGGCCATCCGCTGCTCGGCGAGCGCGTCCGGCACCACGCACTCGAGCTCGGTGAGCGCGGCGTGCGCCTCGTGGGCCAGCCGACGTGCCTCGACGCGCCGCGCGGCGCTGGTCCACGTCGCGTCCAGCACGACGCTCACCCCGGAGCCAAGCGGCCGGCGCGCCTGGGCCAGCAGCTCGCCGTACGTCGCCTCGGTGGTCGCGGTGCTGTAGATGCCCTCGCGCAGCGGGGCGGGCGCGGGCGCCTCGGGCGGCAGGGAGTGCAGCGCCTTGCGGACCACGTCGGAGGAGAGGGCGGTCGCGCCGAGGGCGGCGGCGAGGCCGCGCGCGACGGTGGTCTTGCCGCTGCCCGGCGCGCCGCCGACGAGGACGAGCCGGACGGTGCCGGCCTCCAGGTGCTCCAGCGCGAGGGCCGACAGCCGGCGCGCGGCGGCGGCGTCCTCCGCGGCACCGGACTGCTCCGCCCGCAGGCACGCGACCTTCGAGCGGATGTGGGCGCGGTAGGCGAGGTAGTGGTGCTCGAGGGAGACCGGGGCGTCGTCGTGCGCGGCCCTCCGGTACGCCGAGAGGAAGTCGGCACCGAGGTCGGGACGTCCCAGCCGCTCGAGGTCCATCGCGAGGAACGCCGCGTCCAGCAGCCCGTCGCCCTGCCTCAGCCGGGTGTCGAACTCCAGGCAGTCGAGGACGCGCGGCCCGTCGGGCAGCAGGAAGACGTCGTCGGCGAGCAGGTCGCCGTGCCCGTCCACGACCTGGCGCCGCTCGAGCAGCGGGCCGCGGCCGGCGAGGTACTCCAGGGCGAGGTCCCGCGACCGCTCGCGCACCTGGGGGTCGACCCACTGCGGGTACGGCACCAGGGCGTCCAGCCCGACCTGCCAGAGGCCGGCGAGGTCGGCACCCCCCGCGGCGGGCGCGCTCGCGTGCAGCGCGGCGAGCTGCGTGGCGACGGCCTCGAGCGCCGGCCGGACGTCCTCGTCGGTGCCGACGACGCGGCCGAGCCGGCGCTCGTCGGGGAGCCGCCGCATGACGACCAGCGCCTCGCACGGCTCGCCGTCCGGCCCGAGCACGGTGGCCACGCCCTCGTACACGTCCGGGGCGAGCCGCCGGTTCAGCGCCACCTCCGCCTCGCACGCGGCGCGCCGCGCGGCGAGGGTGCGGAAGTCCACGAACCCCAGGTCCAGCGGCTTCTTGCGCTTGTACACGCGGTCGCCCACGAACAGCAGGGTCGAGCAGTGCGTCTCGACGACCCGGTCGGTCACGTGCTCAGGCAACCGCGCGGGCAGTGGCCCGCGGTAGGTCCCCTGGTCGGGAGAACAGGGGACGTTCTGCCCTGGTCACCCGCCGCCCCCCGCGACCAGCCTGGGAGGGAGCCGAGGAGGAGCCATGCAGGCGACAGCAGGTGACCGCATCATCGTCCGCTCCGTGCACGTGGGCGAGCACGACCGCGACGGCGAGGTGCTGGAGGTCCGCGGCGAGAACGGGGCGCCGCCGTACCTGGTGCGGTGGTCCGACACCGGGCACGACGGCCTGTTCTTCCCCGGTCCGGAGACCGTCATCCACCACCACGAGCCGTAGCGGTCGTGCGCCTCAGCGCAGGTCGAAGCGGTCCAGCGTCATCACCTTGTCCCACGCCTTGACGAAGTCGCGGACGAAGGCGTCCGCGCCGTCGGCGGAGGCGTAGACCTCGGCGATCGCGCGCAGCACGGAGTTCGAGGCGAAGACCAGGTCGACCGCGGTGGCCGTCCGGGTGACCTTCCCCGACGCGGTGTCGACGCCCTCGTAGACGTTCTCCTCCGTCGGCGAGGAGCGCCACTCGGTGCCGGGTGCCAGCAGGGTGACGAGGACGTCGTTGGTCAGCGCCCCCGGGCGGTCGGTGAGGACCCCGTGCGCCGACCCGCCGGTGTTCGCGCCGAGCGCGCGCAGCCCGCCGACGAGCACCGTCATCTCCGGCGCGCTCAGCTCGAGCATGTACGCGCGGTCCACGAGCAGCGTCTCCGGCGACAGCTTCATGCCCTTCGGGGTCCAGTTGCGGAACCCGTCCGCCCGCGGCTCGAGGACGGCGAACGAGTCGACGTCGGTCTGCTCCTGGGTGGCGTCCGTGCGGCCCGGCGCGAACGGCACCGTCACGTCGTGGCCGGCGTCGCGGGCCGCCTTCTCGACCGCGGCGCAGCCGCCGAGCACGATGAGGTCGGCGAGCGAGATGCGCTTGCCGCCGGTCTGCGCGGCGTTGAACTCCTGCTGCACCCGCTCCAGGACCGCGAGCGCCTCGGCCAGGGCCTTCGGGTCGTTGACCTCCCAGTCCTTCTGCGGCGCGAGGCGGACCCGCGCGCCGTTGGCGCCACCGCGCTTGTCGGTGCCGCGGAAGCTGGCGGCCGACGCCCAGGCGGTCGCGACGAGCTGCGACACCGACAGGCCGCTGGCGAGCAGCGTGCCCTTCAGGGCGGCGACGTCCTTGTCGTCGACGAGCTCGTGGTCGACCGCGGGCACCGGGTCCTGCCACGGCTGCGCCTCCGGGACCCAGGGCCCGAGGTAGCGGGTGACCGGCCCCATGTCGCGGTGCAGCAGCTTGTACCAGGCCCGGGCGAAGGCGTCGGCGAACGCGTCCGGGTCCGCGAGGAACCGGCGCGAGATCGCCGCGTACGCCGGGTCCGTCCGCAGCGCGAGGTCGGTCGTCAGCATCATCGGCGCGTGCCGCACCGACGGGTCGTGCGCGTCCGGCACGGCGTCCGCGGAGGCGCCGTCCTTCGGCCGCCACTGCTTGGCGCCGGCCGGGCTGGTCGTCAGCTCCCACTCGTGGCCGAACAGCGTCTCGAAGAAGCTGTTGTCCCACTGGATCGGGGTCGGCGTCCACGCCCCCTCGAGGCCGCTCGTGATGGTGTCCTTGCCCTTGCCGGTGCCGAACTCGCTCTTCCAGCCGAGGCCGACGAGGTGGACCGGGCAGCCCTCGGGCTCGGGGCCGACCAGGCTCGGGTCGCCGGCGCCGTGCGCCTTGCCGAAGGTGTGGCCGCCGGCGATGAGCGCGACCGTCTCCTCGTCGTTCATCGCCATCCGGGCGAACGTCTCGCGGATGTCGCGCGCCGCGGCCAGCGGGTCGGGGTTGCCGTTGGGGCCCTCGGGGTTGACGTAGATGAGCCCCATCTGCACCGCGCCGAACGGGTCGCCGAGCTCGCGGTCGCCGCTGTAGCGCTCGTCGCCGAGCCAGGTGTCCTCCGTGCCCCAGAAGATCTCCTCGGGGTGCCACACGTCCTCGCGGCCGAACGCGAAGCCGAAGGTCTTCAGGCCCATCGACTCCATCGCGACGTTGCCCGCCAGGACGAGCAGGTCGGCCCACGACAGCGACCGGCCGTACTTCTGCTTCACCGGCCAGAGCAGCCGGCGCGCCTTGTCGAGGTTGGCGTTGTCGGGCCAGCTGTTGAGGGGCGCGAAGCGCTGCGCGCCGTCACCGGCGCCACCGCGTCCGTCGTGGGTCCGGTAGGTGCCGGCGGCGTGCCACGAGAGCCGGACGAACAGCGGGCCGTAGTGGCCGTAGTCGGCGGGCCACCAGTCCTGCGACGTCGTCATGACGTCGACGACGTCCCGCTTCACCGCCTCGACGTCGAGGGCGGACACCGCCTTGGCGTAGTCGAACCCCGCCCCCAGGGGGTTGGCCGCGGGATGGTGCTGGTGGAGCACCGACAGGTCGAGCTGGTTCGGCCACCAGTCGCGGTTCGTCCGCGGCCGGGTCGCCTTGGGCTCCGGGCTCGGGATGGCCGGGTTCTCGCTGTCGCTGTTGGTCACGTGCGTCCTTCTTCCTTGTTCGCCTTGCCGGTGATGTGCGACGTCGTGGGTCAGCCGGTCGCGGCGCAGTCGCCGCAGAAGCCCCAGTAGACGACCTCGGCCTCGTCGATCGTGTACCCCGCGTCGTCCGAGGCGGTGAGGCAGGGGGCCTCGCCGACGGCGCAGTCCACGTCGGCGACCGCACCGCAGGCGCGGCACACGACGTGGTGGTGGTTGTCCCCGACCCGGGCCTCGTACCGCGCCACCGAGCCGGGCGGCTGGATCCGCCGTACCAGGCCGGCGGTGGTCAGCACGCGCAGCACGTCGTAGACGGCCTGGTGCGAGACGTCGAGGTCCGCGCGGACGACCCGGATGAGCGACTCGGTGTCGGCGTGCGGGTGCGCGTGGACCGCGCTGAGCACGGCGAGCCGAGGGCGGGTGACCCGCAGCGCGGCGCTGCGGACCTCCTGCTCGAGGTCGACCGCGGGGGGCATGCGCCCACCCTGGTCCGCTTTCTGGAACGAGTCAAGTCTTGCGTCGGGTCGTCTTGTGCACGGCGTCGACCACGACGACCAGGGGAGCGGCGAGCGCCGCCAGCGCCCACCCCAGCGCGGTGGGCGGCCGCAGCTCCAGCGCCCGGGCCAGCGGCGGTACGGCGAGGAACGCCGCGAGCGTCGCCAGCTCGAAGCCGACCGCGAGCAGGAGCAGGGGGTTGCTGGTCCACGGGACCCGCCAGACCGGCTCCTGCTCGCTGCGGCAGGCGAACGCGTTGGCCAGCTGGCCGAGCACGACCGTCGTGAAGGCCGCTCCCGAGGCCACGAGGAGCAGCCCGGTGGTCGGCTCGTCCCCGAACCGCCAGCCGCCGACCAGCAGCACGGTGAGGAACGAGAGCAGCTCCGCGGCGGCCTCGGTGGGCCCGAGCACCAGGAACGCGCGGACGAGCACGCTGCGGTCGACGAGCTGCCGCTGCCCGGGGCGCTCGTCGAGGACGTGCGGGTCGGGGGGCTCCGCGCCCAGGGCCAGCGCGGGGAGCAGGTCGGTGCCGATGTCGAGCGCCAGGACCATGAGCACCGTGAGGGCCAGCGGCACGGCGCCGGCCGTCAGCCCGAACACCACGAACGGCGCCAGCTCGGCGACGTTGTCGGTCAGGTGGTAGGTCAGGAAGCGCCGGATGTTGCCGGTGGTCGCGCGCCCGAGCTCGATGGCCCGGACGATGGTGGGGAAGGCGTCGTCGAGGAGCACCAGGTCGGCCGCTGCGCGGGCCACGTCGGTGCCGGAGCGGCCCATCGCGACGCCGATGTCGGCCTCGCGCAGCGCCGGCCCGTCGTTGACGCCGTCGCCGGTCATCGCGACGACGTGCCCCCGTCCCTGCAGCGCGCGGGCGATGCGCAGCTTGTCCTCGGGGGTGACCCGGGCGACCACGGCGCCGTCGTGGTCGAGGAGCCGCCCGAGCGACGCGTCGTCGGCCGGCAGGTCGGCGCCGACCACGACGGGCGAGTCCGGCAGCAGCAGCCCGACCTGCTGGGCCACGGCCCGAGCGGTCGCCGGGTGGTCCCCGGTCACGACCGCCAGCCGTACCCCCGCCTGCCGGCACTGGGCGACGGCGCGCTCGATGCCCTCCCGCGGCGGGTCCGCGAAGCCGACGAGACCGAGCAGCTCGAGGTCGCGCTCCACGACGTCCGGGTCGTCGTACCCGCCGTCGGCCGGCACCTCGCGGCGGGCGATCGCCAGCACCCGCAGGCCCTCGTCGCACATCCGCAGCGCCGTGCCCGCCACGTCGCCGTCGACGGCGCACCGCGGCAGGACGCTGTCCGGTGCGCCCTTGAGGTGCAGCACCCCACCGGCCACGACGGACTCGCGCCGTCGCTTGGCGTCGAACGGCAGCGCGTGCCGCACCGGGTCGGACGTCTCCAGCGCGTCGGCGTCGATCCCGAGCCGCAGGCCGAGGACGTGCAGCGCGGCCTCCATCGCGTCGCCGTGCGCCGTCCACCGGCCGTCCTTCTCCTGGACGGCACGGCCGGTCGAGCTGCGCACCGCCGAGGTCGTGAGCTCCCGTACGGCGGACAGCAGGCCGGGGGAGCCCGGGACCTCGCCGGTCGGCTCGTAGCCCACCCCCGACAGCTCCAGGGCACCGGCCGGCGTCCAGACCCGGGCGACGGTCATCTCGTTGCGGGTGAGGGTGCCGGTCTTGTCGCTGCACACGAAGGTGGTGTCGCCCAGGGTCTCGACCGCCTCGAGGTTGCGCACCAGCGCGTGCTGCGACGCCATCCGCTGCGCCGCGCGGGCCAGCGACAGTGTGACGGTGGGCAGCAGCCCCTCCGGCACCAGGGCCACCGTCACGCCGACTGCGAGCACGGCGCCGTCGGCCACGGGCAGGCCGAGCAGCACGGCCAGCGCGAAGAACACCAGGCCGACCGAGACGGACAGCACCGCGATGGTGCGCACGACGCGGTGCAGCCCGACCGCGAGCGGGCTGGGTGGCCGTACGGCTTCGTGGGTCTGCGCGGCGATCGCGGCCAGCCGCGTGCGGGAGCCGGTCGCGACGACGTCGGCGAGGGCGCGACCCCCGACGACGTACGTCCCGGCGTACACGGTGGCGCCGGTGTCCGGCCGCACCGCGGCGCTCTCGCCGGTGAGCATCGACTCGTCGACGCCCAGCGCCGACACGTGCACCAGTCGCGCGTCGCCGCAGACCTTGTCGCCGCTGTCGAGCAGGACCCGGTCGCCCACGACGAGCTCGCGGGCGTCGATCACGCGGGTCCGGCCCGCGCGGCGCACCCGGACCCGGGCCGGCAGCATCTCCGCGAGCCGCTGGGTGGCGTGCTCGGCGCGGCGCTCCTGCACGAAGGCGAAGACGCCGTTGAGCACCACCACCGCGACGATCGCGACCGCGAGCTGCGGCATCCCGGCGACCAGCGACATCCCGGCAGCCGCCCACAGCAGCAGCGCGAAGAAGTGCACCATCTGCGCGACGAGCTGCCGCACGGCCGACGGCGCCTTCGCGACCGCGATCTCGTTCGGGCCGTCGCGCGCCAGCCGCTCGCGCGCCTCCTCCTCGGAGAGCCCGCTGCCGGCGACGTCGATCTCGGTCTGCGTCACGCCGCTGCCACCCCACCGCGGGTACGGCGGAGCACCGCCTTGGCGACCTCGATCCCCACCGGCGTGGCCAGCGCCACGAGGCTGCACGCGCCGAGCTGGCCGGCGGTGAGCTGCCTGGTGCCCAGCAGCTCGAGCAGGGGGCCCCACTGCACCGCGAGCACCAGCAGCCCGACGTTGAGCAGGACGGCCAGGAGGAGCGAGGGGTTGCCGCGCAGGCCGGTGGCGACGACCGAGCGGCGGGCCGAGCGCAGCACGAGGGCGACGTACAGCTGCTGCATCGTCAGCGTGACGAGCAGCATGCTCTGCCACGGCAGGCCGCGGTGCTGGGCCACCTCGGCGAGCACCAGCGAGACGGCGGCGATGGTGGTCCCGATCCCGAGGATCGCGGGCAGCACGCCCGCGGCGAGGACGCCCTGCGCGGGATCGCGCGGCGGCCGGCGCAGGCTGTCCGGCTCGCCCGGCTCGGTGCCGAGCGCGACCCCGGGCAGCCCGTGGGTGAGCAGGTTGACCCACAGCACCTGGGCCGGCAGCAGCGGCAGCGCCATCCCGAGCGCCGGCCCGACCAGCATGATCAGCACCTCGGCTGCGCCGCCGGCGAGGCCGTAGACGAGGAAGCGCCGGATGTTGTCGTAGACGCGCCGGCCCTCGGCGACCGCCTCGACGATGGTGGCGAAGTCGTCGTCCAGCAGCACCAGGTCGGCTGCCTGCCGCGCCACCTCGGAGCCGGAGCGGCCCATCGCCACTCCCACGTCGGCGCGGCGCAGCGCGGGCGCGTCGTTCACGCCGTCCCCGGTCATCGCGACGACGTGACCGGCGGCGCGCAGCTCGTCGACGATCCCCAGCTTCTGCTCCGGAGCGGTGCGCGCGAACACCCGCGCGTGGTCGAGGTCGAACCCGCGGCCCTGCGCGAGGTCGGCCCCGGTCACGACGACGTCGCCGTCCCTGAGCAGGCCGATCCGCCTCGCGACGGCCGCGGCAGTACGCGGGTGGTCGCCCGTGATCATGAGGGGCACGACGCCCGCCTCGACGCAGGCCCGGACCGCGCCGGCCGCCGCCGCCCGCGGCGGGTCGTGCAGCCCCACCAGGCCGAGCAGCTCGAGGCCGGCGTCGAGGTCGGCGAGGTCCTCCGGCAGGCGCGGCAGGTCGTGCGCCGCCACAGCCAGCACGCGCAGGCCCTCCTCGGCCATCGCGGCCGCGGCAGCAGCAGCTCCGGCCGGGTCCTCGACGAGGCCGAGCACGGACTCGGGGGAGCCCTTGCACACCACGCGGAACCCGCCGTCGGGGCGCGCGTGCGCGGTGGTCATCCGGGCCCGGACGTGGTCGAACGGGAGCTCGGCGGTCCGCGGGGCGGCCGCCCGCACCGCTGCGGCGTCGAGGCCGGCTCGTCCGACGAGCGCGAGGAGCGCGCCCTCGAGGGGGTCACCGGTCACGACCCAGTCGCTCCCGTCGTACGCGAGCTCGGCGTCGTTGCACAGGGCCACCGCCTCGAGCAGGGCTGTGAGGTCCTGCCCCTCGGCCGACCACGTCCCGGTGGGGGCGTACCCCTCGCCGGTGGCGGTCGCGGTCGCGCCGTCGGCCCAGACCGCGCGGGCGGACATCCTGCCCTCGGTGAGGGTCCCCGTCTTGTCCGCCGCGATGACCGTCACCGCGCCCAGCGCCTCGACGGCGGGCAGCGACCGGGCCACGGCCGAGCACGCGGCCATCCGCTTGGCGGCGAGGGCGAGCGACACGGCGACGACGGCGGGCAGCGACTCGGGTACGGCGGCGACCGCCAGCGTGATCGCCGCCAGGGTCATGGTGAGCAGCGGCTCGCCACGGAGGACGCCGATGAGCAGGACGAGACCGCACAGCCCCACGACGAGCAGCGCGACCTGCCGGCCGAACCGGTCGAGCCGCAGCTGCAGGGGGGTGCGGGGAGAGGTGGTCGTGGCGACGAGGCCGGCGAGCCGGCCGACCTCGCTGGCCGGCCCGGTCGCGACGACGACGGCGGTGCCGCGGCCCTGGGTGACGACCGTCCCGGCGTGCACCACGCAGGTGCGGTCGGCGACCAGCGCGTCGGCCGCGGACGGCTCCTCGGTCTTCGTCGCCGGGGCCGACTCGCCGGTGAGCGCGGCCTCGTCCGCGCACAGGTCGACGGCGGTGAGGAGCCGGGCGTCCGCGGCGACCAGGTCGCCGGCCCGCAGCACCAGCACGTCGCCGACGACGACCTCCTCGGCGGGCACGGTCACCGGCTCGCCGGCGCGCACGAGGGCAGCGGTGGGGGCGGCGAGCGAGGACAGCGCATCCACCGCGCGCTGCGCCTGCCGCTCCTGGCGCACCCCGAGGGCGGTGTTGACCGCGACGACCAGCCCGATGACGGCGGTGTCGCTGGCGTCCCCGATGACGAGGGTGAGCAGCCCCGCGGCGAGCAGCACCCGGATGAAGGTGTCCCGCAGCTGCCCCCCGACGAGCGCGGCCAGCGACGGCGGCGAGCCCCGGGGGAGCACGTTGCGCCCGCCCGCCAGCCGGCGCGCCGCTTCTTCCTCGCTCAGACCGCCGGGACCCGTGCCCAGCTCCTCGCAGACCTCGGCGGCGGGCCGCGCCCAGGGGGGCGCCAGCTCGCGCGCCGTGGTCGTCATGTCAGGTCAGGTGCGCGTCGCGTGCTCGGGCAACCGGTCCTGGAGCTCCCGCAGCTCCTTGCGCAGGGCGGCCAGCGCGGAGGACATGTCCGCGACGGCGGTCGCCACCGCGCCCGAGAAGGGCTCGAGGTGGCGCTGCACGACGTCGAGCAGGTCGTCGCGGGTGTCGCGGGTCTCCATCTCGGCGAGGGCCACCTGCAGCCGGGCCTCGTCGAGCTGCTCGCGCCACCAGGCGAGCCGGTCGAGCAGCGGCGTCGTCAGCGCGCCGGCGCCGGTCTCGTGCTCGAACGCGGTCAGGCTCCGGTAGCTCGTCCGCGCCAGGGCTCGCAGCGCCTCGTGCGTCGCGGCGCAGTCACCGCTGGCGAGGCCGGCCTCGGCGTCGTGCAGCGCGGCGGCAGCCGCGCGCAGCGTCGTGGTGGAAGTGGTCATGGTCGTCTCCTCTCCCACCCCGCACTCAACGCCTGCGGAGGGGGAGGCGCCACGGCGCGAAGCCCCGCCTTCTCGGGCCGAAGGTCCCTTGGCGTCAGGCGCCCAGCAGCTCGGCCTCGGTCACCGGGTCGCCGGCGAGCTGCCGGGCCCCGACGCCGGCGGCGAGCTCCGCTGTGGCACCCGCGCCGGCAAGGGCGAGGGGGAAGCGCGTGGCGAGCTCGGCGAGCTCCGCGCGCACGGGGTCGAGCGCCTCCGGCGTGCTCGCCGCGACGACGACGAGGTCGGGCTCCGTCGTCTCCGCCGCGCGGACCAGCTCGGCCATCGGGGTGCTGGTGCCGAGGTAGTGGATCCGCCACCCCTGCCGGTTGAGCACGATCCCGAACACCATGAGGGCCAGGTCGTGCAGCTCGTACGGCGGGCAGGCGAGCAGCGCGCGAGGTCCCCGCCCCTCGCCCCAGCCGCGGGCCAGCCCGCCCAGCCTGCCGCGCAGCACGAAGCTGGCGAAGTGCTCCTGGGCGACGCTCGCGGTGCCGTCCTGCCAGCGGTCGCCGAGGTCGCGCAGGTAGGGCATCACCACGTCGCGCAGCACGGTCGGCAGCGAGAGGTCGGACAGCAGGCGGTCGAGCACGGCCTGCGCGCCGGGCTCGTCGAAGGCCTCCAGGGTGTCGCGCAGCGCCTCCGCGAGCTCGCCCACTCCCAGGGCCCCCGGCGCGCTCACCGCGGGGCCGTCCTGCGCGAGCACCGCCTGTGCCGCCTCCGCCGCCGACAGCCCGGCGGCGAGGTGCTGCTGCATCCGACGAATCCGCTCGGCGTCCGCCTCCGAATACAAGCGGTAGCCACCGGCCGAGCGGGAGGGGTGCAGCAGGCCGTAGCGGGTCTCCCAGGCGCGCAGCACGTGGTCGCTCAGCCCCACCCGGCGGCTCAGCTCCCCGATGCGCAGGCTCGGCCGCTCGTCCGGAGGCGTCATGCCACGCACTCTACAGACATTAGACAGAGATTTGACAACCCTCTGAGCCCAGACCTACCGTCATCCCTCGACAAACCTTTGACGAAAGTGGTTCGGAATGCCTCGCGGAGCTCGCCCCACGGTCGCGGTCATCGGTGCCGGCGTCTCCGGCCTGACCGCCGCGTACCTGCTGGCCCGCACCCACGACGTCACCCTCTTCGAGGCCGACGCCCGGCTCGGCGGCCACGCGCACACCCACGACGTCCCCGACGCCGACGGCCGCTGGCACGCCGTCGACAGCGGCTTCATCGTCCACAACGACCGCACCTACCCGTGGCTCCGCAGGCTGTTCGCCGAGCTCGGCGTGGAGGTCCGCCGTACCGAGATGAGCATGAGCGTCCGGTGCGACGGCTGCGGCCTCGAGTACGCCGGGGGCCGTGGCCTGCGCGGTCTCCTGGCCCAGCCGAGGCGGCTGCTCGACCCCGACTTCCTGCGGATGCTGGCCCAGGTGCGGCGCTTCCACCGGCGGGCCACGGCGTTCCTGCGCAGCACCGACGACGAGGACTCCACGACGTACGGCGAGTTCCTGGACCGCGAGGGGTTCAGCCCGCACTTCGTCGCGCACTACGCGGTGCCGGTCGTGGCCTGCGTCTGGTCGACCGGCACCGGGACCGCGCTGGAGTACCCGGCGCGGTACCTGTTCCGCTTCCTCGACCACCACGGGATGCTCCGGGTCACCGGCTCGCCGCAGTGGTACAGCGTCGTCGGCGGGTCGCGGACCTACGTGGACCGGCTCGGCGCGCTGCTCCCCGACATCCGGGCCGGCCGGGCCGTCACCGACGTCCGCCGGCTCGCCGACGGTGTGCACGTCCGCGACGTCACCGGCGTCGTGAGCACCTTCGACCGCGTCGTCCTCGCGACCCACGCGGACCAGGCGCTCGAGCTGCTCGTCGACCCGACCGACGACGAGGTCACGACGCTCAAGGCCTTCCGCTACACCCCCAACCGGACGGTGCTGCACACCGACGCCGCGCTGCTGCCCGAGGCCGGCGGCGCCCGGGCCTCCTGGAACTACCGGATGGCGTCGTGCGACCTGCGCGACCAGCCGCCGGTGGTGACGTACTGGATGAACCGGCTGCACCGCCTGCGGTCCGCCGACCAGTTCCTCGTGACGCTCAACGACGAGGAGCGGATCGACCCCGTGACCGTGCGCGCGGTCATGGCCTACGAGCACCCGGTGTACACGGTGGACGCAGTGCGGGCGCAGGCGCGGCTGGGCGCCCTCGCCACGGAGCGGACCGTGTACGCCGGGGCGTACCACGGGTGGGGCTTCCACGAGGACGGCTGCCGGTCCGGGGTCGAGGCCGCCCGGCACTTCGGGGTCGACTGGTGACAGCCCTCCCGGTGCTGCCGGCCCTCGTCGACGGCCGCGTCAGCCACCACCGCCTGCAGCCGTTCCGCCGCGGGTTCCGGTACCGCGCGTACCAGTGGCTCGTGGACCTCGACGCGCTGCCGGACCCGCCGGCGTACCTGCGGCCGTTCGCGCGGTTCAGCAGCGCCGACCACCTCGGCGACCCGGCGCTGTCGATCAGGGAGAACGTCGACCGCTTCCTCGTCGCCCACGGCGTCGCGCTGGGGGAGGGCGGCCGGGTCCTCATGCTCGCCAACGCCCGGGTGCTGGGGCACGTGTTCGACCCGCTGTCGGTGTTCTGGTGCTACGACGGCGCCGGCCGGCTCGTGTGCGTCGTCGCCGAGGTCCACAACACGTACGGCGAGCGGCACGCCTACCTCGTCCGCCCGGACGCGGACGGGAGGGCCCGGCAGGACAAGGAGCTCTACGTCTCGCCGTTCTTCGACGTGAGCGGCGGCTACGAGCTCTCCTTCGCGCTCGGCCCCGACCTCGTCGCGACCACGGTCGCGCTGCGCCGTGAGGGCGAGCTCGTCTTCAGCGCCGGCTTCCGCGGGCGCCCCCGACCGGCCACGTCGCGGGCGGTGCTGCGCCAGGTGCTGCGCCGGCCCCTGATGACGCAGCGCGTCTCGCTCCTCATCCGCCTCCACGGCATCCGCCTCTGGCTCCGCGGCCTGCCCGTCCAGCCCCGTCCCCCGCACGTCCCCCAGGAAGGCGTCCGACCGTGACCGTCTCGTCCACCCTCCCCTGGGAGGGTCTCGCCACCGCGCCCCGCGCGTCGGTCAGCGCCACCGTCGCCCGGCTCGTCTTCGAGCGCGCGGTGTCCCGGCTGCCGCTGCGCGTCACCTACCCCGACGGCCGCGTCGTCGGAGGCGGTACGGCGGGCTCGCCGGTGATGGAGGTGGTGCGGCCCGCGGCGTTCTTCGCCCGGGTCGGCCGCGACCGCAAGATCGGGTTCGGCGACTCCTACGTCGCCGGCGACTGGCGACCCGCGGACGGGACCGACCTGGCCGAGCTGCTCACGGTCTTCGCTGCGCGGCTGACGTCGCTCGTGCCGCCGTGGCTGCAGCGGCTGCGCCGGCTGGTCGACGAGCGCATCCCCGACCACCACGACAACTCGCTCGAGGGGTCGCGCGCCAACATCGCGGCGCACTACGACCTCAGCAACGAGATGTTCGCGACCTTCCTCGACCCGACGATGAGCTACTCGTCGGCGTGGTTCGCGGAGCCGGTCGAGAGCGCCACCGACCTCGAGGGCGCCCAGCTGCGCAAGGTCGACGCGATGCTCGACCTGGCCGGCGTCGGCGTGGGCACGCGGCTGCTCGAGATCGGCTCGGGCTGGGGGGCGCTCGCCGTGCGCGCCGGGCAGCGCGGCGCGCGCGTCACCTCCATCACGCTGTCGCAGGAGCAGGCCCAGCTCGCCCGGGAGCGCGTGGCGGCCGCGGGGCTCAACGACCGGGTGGAGATCCGGGTGCAGGACTACCGCGAGGTGCAGGGCAGCTTCGACGCGATCGTCAGCGTGGAGATGGTCGAGGCGGTGGGGGAGGCCTACTGGCCCGACTACTTCGCGACCCTCGACCGGCTGCTCGCCCCGGGCGGCGCGGTGGCGATCCAGGCGATCACCATGGCGCACGAGCGGGTCCTCGCGACCCGGCGCAGCTTCGGCTGGATCCAGAAGTACATCTTCCCCGGGGGTCTCATCCCGTCGTTGCAGGCGATCGACGACACCCTGGCCGCGCACACCGACCTGCGCGTCGTGCAGCAGCGCGAGCTGCGCGAGCACTACGCCCGCACCCTGCGGCTGTGGCGGGAGCGGTTCCTCGCCGCGGCACCGGAGCTGCGCGCGCAGGGCTTCGACGAGACGTTCCGCCGGGTGTGGGAGTTCTACCTCGCCTACTCCGAGGCCGGCTTCCGCAGCGGCTACCTCGGCGTCAGCCAGCTGCAGCTCACCCGGGGGTCGTGATGGAGCTGCGCGGCAAGGTCGTCTGGGTGGTCGGCGCCTCCAGCGGCATCGGCGCCGCCACCGCGAGCGAGCTGGAGGCGCGAGGCGCGACCGTCGCGATCTCCGCGCGTCGTGAGCAGGAGCTCGAGCGGGTCTCCTGCGGGCGGATGCTCGTCGTACCGGTGGACGTGACGGACGCCGCCGCCGTCGCCGCGGCCGCGGACCGGGTGCGCGAGGTGCACGGCCGCATCGACGTCGCGGTGCTCGCCGCGGGCTGGTGGCAGCAGATGGACGCGCGCGCCTGGGACACCGAGGTCTTCGACCGGCACGTGCAGGTCAACCTCGTCGGCACGAGCAACGCGATCGCCGCGGTGCTGCCGGAGATGCT
>DATJGA010000006.1:0-10678 GCA_035495395.1 Mycobacteriales bacterium
GTGGGCAGCGTCGGGACAGAGCCGGCCCGCGCGCTGCTGGAGAGCTCGTTCGCGCAGTTCCAGGCGGACCGCTCGGTGGTCGGCCTCGCGCGCCAGGTGAGCCGCAACCTCGACGCGCTGCAGGGCTACGAGGAGGGCATGACCTGCCACCTCGGCGACGTGCGGGCGTACGACGCCCTGCGCCAGGCGGTCCGGCGCCGCGAGTCCGACCTGGCGAAGCAGGGCTCGGCGCAGCGCCGGCTCGCGGCCTCCCGCTCGCTCGAGGCGCTCAAGGTCGGGGACGTCATCGCCGTGCCGCACGGGCGGCGGGCGGGCCTCGCCGTCGTCCTCGACCCGGGGCTGGGCCAGGCCGGTCAGGCGCACCCCCTCGTGGTCACCGAGGACCGCTGGGCCGGGCGGCTGTCGGAGGCGGACTTCCCGCACCCCGTCGAGCCGCTGGGGCGGGTGCGGGTGCCCAAGAACGTCAACCACCGCAGCCCGCAGGCCCGCCGCGACCTCGCCTCGTCCCTGCGCGCGCTCGGGCTGCAGCCGGACCGCCCGCGCCGCGCGCGGGCGGCCGCGGCCGACGACGCCGAGCTGGCGCGGCTGCGCGGCGAGCTGCGCCAGCACCCCGTGCACGGCTGCGACGAGCGCGAGCAGCACCTGCGGTGGGCGGAGCGCTGGTCCCGGCTGCGGCACGACACCGACGTGCTGGAGCGCCGGGTGCAGGGCAAGACCCACTCCATCGCCCGGGTCTTCGACCAGGTCTGCGCGCTGCTCCAGGAGCTCGGCTACCTGCAGGGCGACGAGGTCACCGACGCCGGCCGCCGGCTCGGGCGGGTCTACAGCGAGTCGGACCTGCTCGTCGTGGAGTGCCTGCGCGCCGGGCTCTGGGACGGGCTCTCGGCCGCCGAGCTCACCGCGGTCGTGTCCTCCCTCGTGTACGAGAGCCGCCGCGCCGAGGAGGTCGCGCAGGTGCCCGCGGGCCCCGTGCGGCACGTGCTGACCGAGCAGCTCGGCGTCTACCACCGGCTCCAGGAGGCGGAGGCGGCGCACGGCCTGGCCTTCCTGCGGGAGCCCGACGCGGGGTTCGCCTGGGCCTCCTGGCGGTGGGCCGGCGGCGCCGACATCGAGCAGGTGCTGCTCGACGACCCCGACCTCGCACCCGGTGACTTCGTCCGCTGGTGCAAGCAGGTCCTCGACCTGCTCAGCCAGGTCGTGCTCGTCGCCGACGAGCCGGTGCGGAGCACCGCGCAGGCGGCGGTGCAGGCCGTGCGGCGCGGCGTCGTCGCGTGGTCCAGCGTCGCGTGAGAGCACCACGGGAAAGGCGCCGCTGGGCTCCGCGGACGGCGGCGCTGCTGTGCCTCGCCATCGGCGTGCTCGACGTCTGGAGCGCGCTCTACCCCGCGGACCGCGGCCGGCTGCACACGCTGACGACCGTCGTCCCCGGGGCGCTCACCCGGGCCAGCACGGCGCTGACCCTCGTCACCGGCGTGCTCCTCGTGCTGCTCGCCCGGGGCCTGCGCCGGCGGAAGCGGCGCGCCTGGCGGCTCACCGTGGCCCTGCTGGTGGGCTCGGTGGCGCTGCACGTCCTCAAGGGGCTGGACGTCGAGGAGGCCGTCGTCGCGGTCGCCCTCCTGGTCGTCCTGTGGCTCGTCCGCGACGACTTCTACGCCAGGGGTGACCCCCGGACGCGCTGGCGCGCGGTGGGCGCGTTCCTGGGGCTGCTGGCGACGAGCTACCTGCTGGGCATGGCGCTCATCGGGATCCGCTCGGCCCGGCTCGCCGAGGGCTTCTCCTTCGGGACGGCCTCGACGCACGTGCTGCTCGGCCTGGTGGGGGTCGAGGGGCCGCTGAGCTACGACAACGACGCGGCCGGCGCGGCGGCGGATGACCTGGTGGGCGACACGCTGCTGGTGCTCGGGCTGTTCACCGTCGTCACCACCGCCTACCTCGTGCTGCGGCCCGCGGAGCCGCTCGCCCGGCTGTCCGGTGAGGACGAGGCCCGCATGCGCGACCTGCTGCGCCGGTACGGCGAGCAGGACTCGCTCGGGTACTTCGCGCTGCGCCGGGACAAGAGCGTCGTGTGGGCGCCCGGTGGCACGGCGTGCGTCGCGTACCGCGTCGTGTCGGGCGTCATGCTGGCGAGCGGCGACCCGCTCGGCGACCCGGGCGCCTGGCCGGACGCGCTCGCGGCCTTCCTCGAGATGGCGGACGCGCACGCGTGGACGCCCGCCGTGATGGGCTGCAGCGAGGAGGCCGGCACCGCCTGGGCCCGCGCCGGGCTCGCGGCCCTCGAGATCGGCGACGAGGCCGTCGTGGACGTCGCCGACTTCACCCTGGAGGGACGGGCGATGCGCAACGTCCGGCAGGCGGTCGCGCGCATCGAGCGGTCCGGGTACACCACGCGCTTCTGCCGGGTCGGCGACATCGACCCCGCCGAGCGCGAGTCGCTGCGGCAGCAGGCGGCCGCCTGGCGCGACACCGAGACCGAGCGCGGGTTCTCCATGGCCCTCGGCCGCTTCGGCGAGACCATCGACGAGGACTGCATGGCCGTGCTGGCCTTCCACGAGGGCCGGTTGCGGGGCTTCCTGCACTTCGTGCCGTGGGGGAGCAACGGGCTGTCGCTCGACCTCATGCGCCGCGACCGCAGCGCGGACAACGGCCTCAACGAGCTGCTCATCGTCGCCGCCGTCCGCGGGGCGCCGGAGCGGGGCATCACCCGCATCTCCCTGAACTTCGCGGTCTTCCGCTCCGCGATCGAGCGCGGCGAGCGGCTCGGGGCCGGTCCGGTCACCCGGGCCTGGCGGGCGCTGCTCGTCTTCGCCTCGCGGTGGTTCCAGATCGAGTCGCTCTACCGCTTCAACGCGAAGTTCCGCCCGGTCTGGGAGCCGCGCTACGTCTGCTACCCCACGGCACGGGACCTGCCGCGCGTCGCGGTGGCCGCCCTGGAGGCGGAGGCCTTCCTGGTCTGGCCGACGCTGCCCTGGCGGCGCTAGCCGGCTGCCGGCAGGTCCAGGCCGAGACCGAGCACACCGCGCTCGGCCCGGACCGCGTCGGCGTACGCGCCGACCTGGTCCGCCGCCCACCGGTCGTCCCGACGGAGCTCGCGGGCGAGCAGCGCGGCGGCGAGCGGCGCCGTCGGCAGCGCCGCGTCCTTGGCACGCAGCGAGAGCCGCATCCGGCGGCTGAGGACGTCGTCGAGCGTCGCGACGCCCTCCGACCGCGCGGCGTGCACGACCTCCGCGGCGATGTGCGGAGCAGCCGGCGACAGCCGGGCGCCGAGGGAGGGGTCAGCGGCGACGAGGTCGAGGACGTGCTGCGCCGTCTCGCCGCACTGGCGCACCAGGCTCTGCGCGACCTCGTCGTCGAGCCCCAGCACCCGGCAGGCCGCGGCCACCTCGCGCTCGAGCGTGTCGACCGGCCGGGTGCCCGACAGCGGGATGTCGTCGGTGCGGCAGCGGGCCTTGCGGCCGTCGCGCTCGACGATCCGGTCGACCACGTCCTTCGCCATCCGGCGGTACGTCGTGAGCTTGCCGCCCGTGATGGTCAGCAGGCCGCCCGAGCCCTCGACGAGCGTGTGCCGGCGGCTGATGTCGCTCATCGTGGAGCTGCCACCTTGCTTGATGAGCGGTCGGACCCCGGCCCAGGCGCCCTGCACGTCGTCGGCGACCAGGCCGCGCTTGAAGACCGCGTTGCCCGCCGCGAGGACGTAGTCGAGGTCGTCGCCGGTGAGCGACAGGTCGTCCAGGTGACCGTCGTACGGCGTGTCCGTGGTGCCGAGGATGGTCTGCCGGCCCCACGGGATGGCGAACATCGACCGGCCGTCGCCCTGCTTCGACGGCAGCAGCACCGACGCGTCCTTGAGCGGCAGCCGCTCGCGGGGGACCACGACGTGCACGCCCTTGCTGGGCTGCACGACCGCCTGGCGCCCCGGCTCCTCGTGCCCCTGCAGGACGTCCACCCACACGCCGGTGGCGTTGACGACGTACCGGGCCCGCACGGTCATCGACTCGCCGGTGAGCCGGTCCTCGACGAGGGCGCCGTCGACCCTGCCGTCGGTCTGCGTCAGGCCGGTCACCTCGGCGTACGTGACGGTGAGCGCGCCGTACCGGCGGGCGGCCTGGACCACGGCCAGCACCAGCCGCGCGTCGTCGGTGGCGCAGTCGCCGTACCGGTAGGCGTAGTCGAGCTCGCTGTCCGCGAGGGCGGGGGCGAGCGCGATGGCCTCCGCGGCGCTGAGCCGCTCGTGCCGCCGGGTGCTGCCGCCGCGCCCGGCCAGCGAGGCGAAGGCGAACACGTCGTACGTCGCGAGCCCGAGGCCGAGGAGCCGGCGCTTCGCCGTGTCCGGCCACACCGGGTAGAGGAAGTCCATCGGTCGCACCAGGTGCGGCGCGATGGTCAGCAGCACCTGCCGCTCGACGACGCCCTCGCGCACCAGGCCGAACTCGTAGTTCTCCAGGTACCGCAGGCCGCCGTGCACGAGCTTGCTGCTCTTGGAGGAGGTGCCGCTGGCGATGTCGCCCTTGTCGAGCACGGCGACGCGCAGGCCGCGGCTGGCCGCGTCGAGGGCCACGCCGGCCCCGGTGGCGCCCATGCCGACGACGAGCACGTCGAGCTCCTCGGCCGCGGCAGCGGCGAGCTCGGTCGAGCGGCTGAGGACGGAGAAGGCGCGGTTACCCATCAGTAGCAGCCTATCGGGAGTGCGAGACCTCGAGCGCGGCGAGGAACCGGCTGAGCGCAGAGTCGAGCCCCCAGCGCTCGGAGAGCGCCACGAGGGCGGCCGGGTCGCGCGGGGCGGTCGGCAGCGCGTCGTCGAGCTGGGGGAGGGGCAGGTCCCGCACGACCCGGCTCACCGCGGGGGCGACGGCGAGGTAGTCGCGGGCGGCCTCCAGCTTCAGCCGGCAGCCGGCGGGGAAGCCGTCGTCCGAGCCGCTGTCCAGCGCGGCCAGCACGCCCTCGACCGTGCCGAACCGGCTGATGAGGGCCGCGGCGGTCTTCTCGCCGACCCCCTTCACGCCGGGCAGGCCGTCGCTCGGGTCGCCCCGGAGCACGGCGTACTCGGCGTAGGCCCGCCCCGGGATGCCGTGCTTGGCGGTCACCGCCGCCTCGTCGTACGGCTTCATCTTCTCGACGGCGTAGAGCACCCGGACCCCACGGCTGTCGTCGACCAGCTGCAGGAGGTCGCGGTCGCCGGTCACCACGTCCACCGGTCCCGGGCCGCGGGTCGCCAGGGTGCCCAGGACGTCGTCCGCCTCGTGCCCCTCGGCACCCACCACGGGCACCCCGAGGGCCGCGAGGACGTCGAGCAGCACGGCCACCTGCGGCGCCAGGCCGTCGGGCTCGATCTCTGCCCCGTTCGGCAGCGCCCGGTGGGTCTTGTACGACGGGACCGCGGCCACGCGGAACGCCGGCCGCCAGTCGAGGTCGACCGCGCAGACGAGCCGGTTCGGGCGCTCCTCGCGGATCACCCGGCTCACCAGGTCGAGGAAGCCGCGCACCGCGTTGACCGGCTCGCCCTGCGGCGAGCGGACGCTGTCGGGCACGCCGTGGAAGGCGCGGTACCAGAGGGCGGGGGAGTCGACGAGCAGGAGCTGACCGGCCACGTGGGCCAGCCTGCCACGGGCGATAGGTTCGACGGACGTCCCGCACCCCTGGAGCCCAGCCCCGATGCCCGTCGCCCGCAGCCTGCCCAGTCCCGAGGCAGAGGCCCTGCTCGAGCTCACGCGTGACCTCGTGGAGCGCGAGCTGCTGCCGCGGGTGGAGGAGGCCGAAGCGGCGTCGGCGTTCCCGCGCGAGCTGTTCCGCACCCTCGGCCGCGCCGGGCTGCTGGGCCTGGCCTACCCCGAGGAGCTCGGGGGCGGCGGCCAGCCGTACGAGGTCTACCTGCAGGTGCTCGAGGAGCTGGCCCGCGGCTGGGCGGGTGTCGCCGTCGGCGTGAGCGTCCACACGCTGTCGACGTTCCCCGTCGCGGCCTGGGGCAGCAAGGAGCAGCAGGAGCGCTTCCTGCCGGGGATGCTCGGCGGCGAGCTGCTCGGCGCGTACTGCCTGTCCGAGGCGCACAGCGGGTCGGACGCCGCGGCGCTGTCGACCCGGGCGGTGCGCGACGGCGACGACTTCGTCGTCAACGGAGCGAAGGCGTGGGTCACCCACGGCGGGCACGCCGACTTCTACAACCTCATGGTCCGCACCGGCGGTGAGGGCCCGGGCGGCATCTCCTGCCTGCTCGCCGACAAGGACACGCCGGGCCTGCTCCCGCAGCAGCCGGAGAAGAAGATGGGGATGCGGGCGAGCCACACCGCGACCATCGTGCTGGACGGCGCGCGCGTCCCCGCCGACCGGCTGGTCGCCGAGGAGGGGCAGGGCTTCCGCATCGCGATGAGCGCCCTCGACGGCGGCCGGCTCGGCATCGCGGCGTGCGCGGTCGGCCTCGCCCAGGCCGCGCTCGAGCTGGCGGTCACCTACGCCTCCGGCCGGCGCCAGTTCGGCAAGGCGATCACCGAGTTCCAGGGGGTGTCGTTCCTCCTCGCCGACATGGCGACGCAGGTCGAGGCGGCCCGGGCGCTGTACCTCAGCGCAGCCCGGCTGCGCGACGCCGGCAAGCCGTACGGCACCCAGGCCAGCATGGCGAAGCTCTTCGCGACCGACACCGCGATGCGGGTCACCACCGACGCCGTCCAGGTGCTCGGTGGTGCAGGCTACGTGCAGGACTTCCCCGCGGAGCGGTACTTCCGAGAGGCCAAGGTGATGCAGATCTTCGAGGGCACCAACCAGGTGCAGCGCCTCGTCATCGGCCGGGCCCTGACGAGATGAACGACCTCGACGCGGTCGACCTGCGACTGCTCGCGCTGCTGTCCTCCGACGGGCGGCGGTCGTACACCGACCTCGCCAAGGACACCGGGCTGTCCACCAGCGCCGTCCACCAGCGGGTACGCCGGCTCGAGCAGCGCGGCGCGATCCACGGCTACGGCGCGCAGGTGAACCCGGTCGCGGCCGGCGCCCCGCTGACCGCGTTCGTGTCCGTCAAGCCGACCGACCCGGCCGCCCCCGACGACGCGCCCGAGCGGCTGCAGCACATCCCGCAGATCGAGGCCTGCCACAGCGTCGCGGGTGAGGAGAGCTACATCCTCAAGGTGCGGGTGCCGGGACCCGTCGAGCTCGAGGGGCTGCTGCAGGAGATCCGGGCGGCCGCGCAGGTGTCGACCCGCACCACGGTCGTCCTCAGCACCCCGTGGGAGGGCCGCCCCTTCGTCCACGGCGGCGAGCTGGAGGACTAGCTCGGGCTCAGCCGCCGAGGGCCTTGGCCCGTGCCGCCGCGTGCTCCTCCGCGCTGATGAGACCGCGCTGCCGCAGGTCGTCGAGCTCGACCAGCCTGGCCTCGAGGGTCTCCGCAGGGGCGAGCAGCTCGCTGTGCGCGAGCTTGCCGACGAGGTCCGCCCCGGCCGCGAACGGGTCCACCCCGGCCCGCTTCAGGGCGCGGGCGTTCCGGGTGGCCAGGTAGATCGTGAGGACGAAGCCCCCGACCACCAGCACGCAGACCACGACGAAGAGGGCGACGAAGGCGTTGTCGAACCAGCCGGGCGCTCCATCAGGCATGCGGCAGACCCTACGGGCTCAGAGGCGGAACTCGAGGTCGGCCGTCGACTCCTCGACGTCCATCTGCGCCTTCTGCAGCTTCCCGGCGTAGTCCCAGTTCATCGACTGCCAGCGGGTGAACTGGTCGAGCACCCACACGCCGCTCTGCCGGGAGCCGTTGCCGCTCTTGCCGTTGCCGCCGAACGGCAGGTGCGCCTCCGCGCCGGAGGTCGAGTTGTTCACCGACAGCATCCCGGCGCTGACCCGCTGCCGGAAGCGGAACGCCGACGTCGGGCTCGTCGTGTAGATCGCCGAGGACAGGCCGTAGCCGTGCCCGTTGGCGAGCTCCACCGCCTCGTCGAAGGAGCTGAACCGCATCACCGGCACGAGGGGTCCGAAGGTCTCGTTGCGGTAGAGCGCGTCGTCCGCCTGCACACCCGTGACCACCGTCGGGTGCGCGTACACGCCGGCCTCGGGGTCGCCCACGAACCCGCGGCGGGGGTTGCCCGCGGTGATCCGACCGGTGCCCGTCGAGCCGTGCACCTGGTGGTGCGGCTGCACCTCGCCCAGCCACTTCTCGAACCCGGTGAGGAACCGCTCGGACAGCATCGGGCCGTACAGCACCTGCTGCGTCGGGTCGCCGAGGACGGCGTCCTCGACCCGCGAGACGAAGCGGGAGAGGAACGCGTCGTACACGTCGTCGTGGACGATGGCGACGCCGAGCGAGGTGCACCGCTGACCGGCGGTGCCGAAGCCGCTGAACAGGGCACCCTCGGCCGCGAGGTCGAGGTCTGCGTCCGGCATGACGACGAGCGGGTTCTTGCCGCCGAGCTCGAGACACGGCGACTGGAGGTGCTTGCCGCAGAGCGCACCGATCTGCGCGCCCACCTCGGAGGAGCCGGTGAACCCGACCTTCTGCACCAGGCCCTGCTCGAGCGCCTGCGACAGCCCCTCGAAGGTCGTGGGCCCGTCGGCGTGCACGGTGTTGAGCACGCCGGCCGGCACGCCACCGGCGACGAACAGCCGGGTCAGCGCGTCGCCCAGTGCAGCGGCGTACTCCGCCGGCTTCCAGACGACCGCGTTGCCGCAGAGCAGCGCCGGGACGAGGTACCAGGACGGCACGGCGACCGGGAAGTTGCCCGCCGTGATGATCCCGGCCACGCCGACCGGGACGCGGAAGGTGAACAGCTGCTTGTCGCGCATCTCCGACGGCACGGTCTGGCCGTACATCCGCCGGCCCTCGCCGAGGAAGAAGTCGCAGGTGTCGATGATCTCCTGCACCTCGCCGAGCGACTCGGCCATCGGCTTGCCGACCTCGCGCGTCACCAGCTCGGCCAGCGCCTGCTTGTTGGCCTCGACGAGCCGGCCCACCTGGGCGATGACCCGACCACGCACCGGCGCCGGGGTGTCGGCCCAGGCGCGCTGCGCCTCCGTGGCGACGCGGAAGGCCTCGACGACCTGCTCGGCCGAGGCCAGCGAGACCTCCGCGACGACGTCGTCGAGCCGGGCGGGGTTCGTCGAGGTCAGCGAGCCCGCCGTACCCGGGACAGTGCGACCACCGACGTACGACGAGATCACGGTGCCGCCTCCAGGACGGTGTTGCCGAACTTGGTCAGGACCCGGTCGACCGCCGCGACACCCGCGTCGAGCTGGTCGAGGCCGATGGTCAGCGCCGGGCGGAAGCGCACGCTGCGCTTGCCGCAGCCGAGGAGCAGCACCCGCTCGTCGTCGCGCAGCTCGGCGAGCACCGCGTCGCGCATCCCCCTGTCGGGCAAGGAGAACGCGCACATCAGGCCACGGCCCCGCACCTCGGTCACGGTCTCGTGCCGCTCGCCGAGCCCGCGCAGGAGCTCCTGCAGGTGCTCGCCCACCGTGGCGGCCCGGGCGATGAGCCCGTCGCTCTCGATGACCTCGAGCACCTTGCGGCAGCGCACCATGTCGACGAGCGAACCACCCCACGTGGAGTTCAGCCGCGACGACACGTGGAAGGCGTTCTCGGGCACCTCGTCGACGCGACCGCCGGCCATGATCCCGCAGACCTGGGTCTTCTTGCCGAAGGCGACGATGTCGGGCTGGACCCCCAGCTGCTGGTACGCCCACGCCGACCCGGTCAGGCCGACGCCGGTCTGCACCTCGTCCACGACGAACAGCGCGTCGTGCTCGTGGCACAGGGCCTGCATGGCCTGCAGGTACTCCGGGCGGAAGTGGTGGTCGCCGCCCTCGCCCTGGATCGGCTCCATGATGAAGCAGGCGATGTCGTGCGGGTGCTGCTCGAAGGCGGCGCGTGCCGCGGCGAGCGACTCCGCCTCGCGGGCCACCACGTCGCCGGCCTCGGTGAGGTAGGGCGCCGGGATGCGCGGCCAGGCGAACTTGGGGTAGCGGTCGATCTTCACGCGCTCGGTGTTCGTGAGGGAGAGGGTGTAGCCGCTGCGCCCGTGGAACGCCTCGCGCAGGTGCATGACCTTGGTGCCGAGCTCGCGGTCGCGGCCGTGCGCCTCGTTCCACCGGCTCTTCCAGTCGAACGCGACCTTCAGCGCGTTCTCGACGGCGAGCGCGCCGCCCTCGACGAAGAACAGGTGGGGGAGGGCGGGGTCGCCCAGGACCCGCGTGAACGTCTCCACGAAGCGCGCCATGGCGACCGTGTAGATGTCGGAGTTGCTGGGCTTGTGCCGCGCCGCCTCGAGGAGCTCGGCGGTGAAGACCGGGTCCTCGACGAGCGCGGGGTGGTTCATCCCCAGCGCGTTCGAGGCGAAGAAGGTGAACAGGTCGAGGTACTCGGTGCCGTCCCGCTCGTCGACGATCGTCGAGCCGTGGCTGCGGGCGAGGTCGAGGACGAACCCGAAGCCGTCGACGAGCAGGTGCTCCCGGAGCAGGTCGTGCACGTCGAGGGGGGTCACCTGGGCAGGCGCGATCGCGGTCATGACCTCACGGTAGCGGGACGCCTTCCGGTGCACGAGACATTCGAGCGGCGATTCTCCTGCTGAAGAGCAGGGCTAGGGTCGCGCTGTGCCCGCCTCCCGCACCACGCTGTACCGCCGCGGCCGGGTCCGCACGCCCGACCAGCCCGGCGCGACGGCGCTGCTGGTCACGGACGGCACGGTGTCCTGGGTCGGCCAGGAGGACG
>DATJGA010000007.1:0-6802 GCA_035495395.1 Mycobacteriales bacterium
TCCGCCGGCCGCGGCGCCCTCATCGCGACCGGCCTGGTGCTGTTCGTCATCACCTTCGTCGTCAACGCGGCGGCGCGCGGCGTCGTCATCCGCTCGGCGCGACGGAGGGCCGGATGACCACTCTCATGAGCACCTCCCGCACCCGGGTGGTGAAGGACAGGGCCTTCACCCTGCTGACGTGGGCCGCGTTCCTCGTCGCCCTCGTGCCGCTCGTGTCGGTCGTCGCCCTCGTCGTCGAGAAGGGCTCAGCACGCTTCGGCGTCGGCTTCCTCACCCACTCGATGCGCGGCGTGGGCGCCCGCGACACGACCGGCGGCGCGTACCACGCGATCCTCGGCACCCTCGAGCAGGTCGGCATCGCCAGCCTCATCGCGATCCCCGTCGGGCTGCTCGCCGCGATCTACGTCGTGGAGCACGGCCGGGGCCCACTGGTGCCCGCCGTCCGCTTCGTCACCGACGTGATGACCGGCGTGCCCTCGATCGTGGCCGGCCTGTTCGTCTTCACCTTCTGGGTGCTGGCGCTCGGCCAGGGCTTCTCCGGGCTCGCTGCCGCCCTCGCGCTGGCGATCCTCATGCTGCCGACGGTGGTCCGCACGACGGAGGTCGTGCTCGGTCTGGTGCCCGACTCGCTGCGCGAGGCCAGCCTCGCGCTCGGCGTCCCGCGCTGGAAGACGGTGCTGCGGGTCGTGCTGCCGACCGCGATGTCCGGCATCACCACCGGCATCGTGCTGGCGATCGCCCGCGTCACCGGCGAGACGGCACCGCTGCTGCTCACCGCGCTGAACTTCGACTCCATCAACACCAACCCGTTCAAGGGCCAGCAGGCCGGTCTGCCGACGTTCGTGTTCGCCCAGGCCGGCCAGCCGGGGCGGGCGGCACTGGACCGCGCCTGGGCGGGCGCGCTCACCCTGCTGCTGCTCGTCCTGCTGCTCAACCTCCTCGCGCGGCTGATCGCCCGCCGTACCCGATTGAAGGGCTGATCCCATGGCCAAGCGCATCGTCGCCAAGGACGTCGACGCCTACTACGGCGCCTTCAAGGCGATCGAGGGGGTCTCGCTCACCATCGAGCCGAAGACGGTCACCGCCCTCATCGGCCCCTCGGGCTGCGGCAAGTCCACGTTCCTGCGCACCCTCAACCGGATGCACGAGGTGATCCCGGGCGCCCGCGTCGAGGGCTCGGTGCTGCTCGACGAGGAGGACCTGTACGCCCCCGGCATCGACGCCGTCGCGGTACGGCGGACGGTCGGCATGGTCTTCCAGCGGCCCAACCCGTTCCCGACCATGTCCATCTACGACAACGTCGCCGCCGGGCTGCGCCTCAACGGCATCAAGGGCAGGCAGCGGCTCGACGAGGCCGTCGAGCGGTCGCTGCGCGGCGCGAACCTGTGGACCGAGGTGAAGGACCGGCTCGGCAAGCCCGGCGCCGGCCTGTCCGGCGGCCAGCAGCAGCGGCTGTGCATCGCCCGGGCCATCGCCGTCGAGCCGCAGGTGCTGCTCATGGACGAGCCGTGCTCGGCCCTGGACCCGATCTCGACGCTCGCCATCGAGGACCTGATGACCGAGCTCAAGGACCGCTACACGATCGTCATCGTCACGCACAACATGCAGCAGGCGGCCCGCGTGTCCGACACGACCGGCTTCTTCACCATCGACGGACCGGGCGACCCCGGCCGGCTCGTCGAGATCGACACGACCCAGAAGATCTTCAGCAACCCCTCCGAGAAGCGCACGGAGGACTACATCACCGGCCGCTTCGGCTGACACGACAGAGGGAGACACCGTGCGCGACACGTACCACGAGCAGCTGGCCGAGGTGGCCGACGGCCTCATCGAGATGAGCCGGCTGGTGGGCTCGGCCGTGAGCAAGGCGACCACCGCCCTGCTCGACGCGGACCTGGGCGCCGCCGAGGCCGTCATCACCGGCGACGAGGCGGTCAACGCCCTCTACAAGCACATCGACCAGTCGGCCGTGATGCTGCTCGCGCGGCAGCAGCCGGTGGCCAGCGACCTGCGGACCATCCTCACCGGGCTGCGGATGTCGAACGACCTGGAGCGGGTCGGCGACTACGCCGTGCACATCGCCAAGGTCGCCCGACGGAGGCACCCCGCCTCCGTGGTGCCGGTGGCGCTGCGCTCGACGATGCTCGAGATGGGCCAGGCCGCCGCGCGGATCGCCGTCAAGGCCGGCACGGTCATCGCGACCCGCGACCTCACCCTCGCCGCGCAGCTGCTCGCCGACGACGACACGATCGACGACCTGCACGCCTCGCTGCTGCAGGCGCTGCTCGACCGCAGCAACGACTTCGGGGTGGAGGCGACGATCGACCTGGCCCTGGTCGGGCGGTACTACGAGCGGCTCGCCGACCACGCCACGTCGATCAGCCACGCGGTGACCTACCTGGTCACCGGCGAGCACACCGACCCGGAGTCCTACGCCGCCGAGTGAGCGACGGCTGAACGGGCCGGTGCGGGGCCTCGCTAGCATCGTCCGCGGCCCTAGTTCGCCTCCGCCGCCCTGAGGACCCTCCCGTGCGCCTGCGCCTGACGCCCCGCGACACCTCCTTCTACGACCACTTCACCGCCGCCGCGGTCAACCTCGTCGAGGGAGCGCACCTGCTCCGCGAGATGCTGACCGACGGCGCCGACCGGCCGCTGCTCGCCAAGAAGATCCGGGACGTCGAGCACCGCAGCGACGAGGTCACCCACGCGGTGATGCGGCAGCTCAACTCGACGTTCGTCACGCCGTTCGACCGCGAGGACATCTACCGCCTCGCGAACCGGCTCGACGACGTCATGGACTACATGGAGGCGGCAGCCGACCTGGTCGTGCTGTACGAGCTCAAGGAGCTCCCGCCGGAGTACCTCCGGGTGGTCGAGGTGCTCGAGGCCGCCGCCATCCAGACCGCGGCCGTCATGCCGCGGCTGCGCCAGCTCAAGGACCTCGACGAGTACTGGATCGAGGTGAACCGGCTGGAGAACGAGGCCGACCAGATCTACCGGCGCGCCGTGGCGCGGCTGTTCAGCGGCGAGTACGACGCCCTCACCGCGCTCAAGCTCAAGGACGTCGCGGAGGAGCTGGAGGCTGCCGCGGACGCGCTCGAGGACGTCGCCGACGCCGTCGAGACCATCGCCGTCAAGGAGTCCTGACAGCCTTGTCCGCCTTGGACCTCGGGCTGATCGCGATCGTCGTCATCGCGCTGGCCTTCGACTACACCAACGGGTTCCACGACGCCGCGAACGCGATCGCGACGGCGGTGTCCACCCGCGCGCTCACCCCGCGGACGGCGCTGGCCCTCGCCGGCATGGCCAACCTCGTCGGCGCCCTCGTCTCCACGAAGATCGCCAAGACCGTGGGCAAGGGCATCCTCGACCCGGGCCAGCTGCACAGCACGCAGGGCCTCACCGTGGTGTTCGCCGCCCTCGTCGGCGCCATCACGTGGAACCTCGTGACCTGGTACTTCGGGCTGCCCAGCTCGTCCTCGCACGCCCTCATCGGCGGTCTGGTCGGCGCCGGCCTCGCCGCGGGCGACTCGGTCAAGTGGCACGGCGTCTACGAGAAGGTCGTCCTCCCGATGATCATCTCGCCGGTGGTCGGCTTCGTCGCCGGCGGTGTGCTCATGCTCCTGCTGCTGTGGGTGTTCGGCCGGCTCAGCCCGCGCCGGGTCGGCCGCGGCTTCCGCAAGGCGCAGATCGCCTCCAGCATCGCGATGGCCTACGGCCACGGCGTGCAGGACGCCCAGAAGACGATGGGCGTCATCACCCTCGCGCTCATCGTCAGCGGCCACCTCGCGGCGGACGCAGCGGTGCCGCTGTGGGTCATCCTCAGCGCCGCGAGCGCGATCAGCCTCGGCACCCTCGCCGGCGGGATGCGCATCATGCGCACCCTGGGCCGGCGGGTCATCAAGATGGACCCGATGGCGGGCTTCGCGGCGCAGACCGTCGCCTCGTCGGTGCTGTTCGCCACCGCCCACGCCGGTCTGCCGGTCTCCACCACGCACGTCATCACCAGCTCGGTGATGGGCGTGGGCGCGACCCGCAAGCTCTCCGCGGTGCGCTGGGGCGTGGCCGGCAACATCGCCACCGCCTGGGTCCTCACCATCCCCGCCGCGGCCACGGTCGGCGCGCTGTTCTACCTGCTCTCGCACGCGGTGCTGTCCCTCTAGCCCGGTACGACGACAGCCCCGCCGGTGCTCCGGCGGGGCTGTCGGTCGTCCAGGAGGGTCAGCCGATCGAGACCAGCGTCCGCTCGTCCGCCCCGCCGTACCCGATGAGGCCGAGGTACCGCTTGGTGGCGTCCAGCGCCGCCCAGGTCGCGGTGAGCGTCGTCGGCGTCCCGAGGGTCACCGGACCGCCACCCGTCACCACGAGGTTGCCCGCGTCGGCGGCCGGCACCGCCCACTGGGTGTAGGCGAAGTGACCGCCGCCCGAGGCGGTGTCGTACCCGTTGACGTACGCCGTGTACGTGCCGGCGTCGGGGTTCTGCAGGGTGACCTGCTCGTCCCCTGCCGCCGACGCGCTCAGGGCGACGAGCGAGCCGCCCTTGTAGACGTACAGGTCGAGGTCGTCGGCGTTGCTCGCCGCGTCGACGTCGAACCTGGCGACGGTGGTACCTGCCGGCACGACCAGCTCGTACGCCTTGACCGCCGCGCTGGGCGCCGGGCTGAACGGGCCGTTGACGACGGAGTCCGCCGTCGGCGTCGCACCGGTGAGACCGGCGACCGTCGTCGTCAGCACGCCGGTGAAGCCGGGCGTCACCGAGAAGCTCGTCGAGCCGCTGGTGCCCGACCCGCTGATCTCGGCCGGGGCCGCGATGGCGACCGGCTTGGCGACGAGCGGCACCCGCACCACGTGGCTGGAGCCGGTGAAGGTGACGTTCCCCTTCGCCCACTCGCCGATGGCCGCGGTGTCGCGGACGACGTCGAACGTCACCGCCTGCGAGGCCCCCGGCGCCAGCGTGAAGCTGCTCGGGCTGGCCGTGATGTCCAGGCCGGCCACCGCCGCAGAGACGTCGTACGTCTCGCTGCCGCTGCCGACGTTGGTCACCGTGCGGGTCACGCTCTGCCGGCCCGCGAGCGCACCGATGGCGATGGACGCCTGGTTGAGGTCCGTCCCCGACAGCGCCGTGAGGGTGTCGAACGGCGGCGCGAACTGCACGCCGAGCCCGACGAGGTAGCGCCGCCAGTCGGTGGCCGTCGCGTCGAACACCAGGCCAGGGTCGACCGCCTTGTTCGGCTGCACGAAGCCGGCGCCCTGCGCGAACGGGTCCGCGCTGGTGGCGTGGTCGCGCGCCGTGGTCATGAGCGCCGACTTCACGCGGGCCGCCGACCAGGTCGGGTGAGCCGCCTTGATGAGGGCGCCGATCCCGGCGATGTGCGGGGACGCCATCGAGGTGCCCGAGTAGAAGTCGTAGCTCCGGCCGTGGTTGAACGGCGGGGCCACGGCGGCGAGCACGTCGTTGCCCGGTGCCGCGATGTCCGGCTTGAGGATGTCCCCACCGGTCGTCGTGGACGGGCCGCGCGAGGAGAACGTCGTCACCTCAGGCACCTGGGTGCTGGACTCGCCCGGGTTCACCGGCACGATCGCGGCGGTGGCCGCCGTGCCGTGCGCGGTGATGTAGGCGAGGATCGCCGTACGGGCCGTGTCGGTGACGTGCACGCTCGGTACGGCGTGGAAGTCGCCGTTGAGGGAGTTCGGCGAGGTGTTGGTCAGCACCATCGCGACGCCACCGGCCCGCTTGACCTCGAAGCTCTTGTCGATGCGCGCGTTGACGCCGCGGTCGCACTGCACGACCTTGCCGGCGGCCTTGGCCGGGTCGAGCGTCCCCGCGAAGCACAGCGAGGCCTCCGTCGGGTCGGCACCCGCCAGCGCGACCGAGGTCGCGCGGACGAGCTGCGTCTGCGTCGGGTAGGTCGGCGTCGTCGAGGCGCCCACGAACCGCTGCCCGTCACCGAGCTCGACGACGTTCTCCGCCAGCCGGAAGGTGCTGGCCGCGGTCGTCGTCAGCCACGGGCTCGGGTGGTCGAGGGTGCTGGCACCCGGCCCGCTGTTGCCCGCCGAGGCGGCGACGAAGATGCCGACGTTGGCCGCGCGGCGGAACGCCATCTCCACGACGTCGTACGGCGACGACTCGCTGGTGCCGCCGATGGAGTAGTTGAGGACGTCGACGCCGTCGGCGACCGCGTCGTCGATCGCGGAGACCGAGTCGCTGTTGAAGCAGCCGGTGCTCGCACCGGGCTTGGCGTCCCAGCAGACCTTGTACATCGCGAGGTCGGCGCCCGGCGCCATGCCGGAGGCGGTCCCCATCGGGTGGCCGTCGATGCTCACGCCGCTGACCTTGTTGCCCGCCGCGGTGCTCGAGGTGTGCGAGCCGTGGCCCTCGCCGTCACGCGGGGACAGGTAGTCCTCCTTGCCGACGTTCTGCTTGCCGAAGCCCGCGACGTAGTAGCGCGCGCCGATGAGCTTGTCGTTGCAGTCCTGGGAGTCGAACAGCTCTCCCTGCACGCAGGCCCCGAACCAGCGGCCGCGCAGGCCGGTCGACGCGACCGGGAGACCGGCCTTGTCGCGCTTGAGCTCGGCGCCGGCGAAGGAGGGGCTCTCCGGCCAGATGCCGGTGTCGATCACGCCGACGATCACGCCCCTGCCGGCGGCGTCCTGACCGCCGAGCTGCGACCAGAGCCCGCCCGGGGCGGACAGCCCGAGGAACTGCGGCGAGTAGGTGGTGTCGGGGTGGCGCAGCGCGTCGCGCTCCATGCCCACGACCCCCGCGGTCTTCGCGAGCGAGGTCGCCTGGGCGGCGGTCAGC
>DATJGA010000008.1:0-9775 GCA_035495395.1 Mycobacteriales bacterium
CCTCTCACGCTCGGCCGCAGAGCCGGTTGAAGTCCTCGACGTGGTGGCACTTCTCGAGCGCCACGTCGTAGGTGACCTTGCCCTTCTTCACCAGCTCGGCCAGGTGCTGGTCCATCGTGGCCATGCCGAACTTCGCCCCCGCCTGCATGGCGGAGTAGATCTGGTGGGTCTTGCCCTCACGGATGAGGTTGCGGATGGCCGGGGTCGCGATGAGCACCTCGGTGGCGACCACGCGGCCCTTGCCGTCCGCCGTACGGACCAGCTGCTGGCAGACGACGCCCTGGATGGCGCTGGCGAGCTGGGTGCGCACCTGCTGCTGCTGGTGCGGCGGGAAGACGTCGATGACGCGGTCGATGGTCTGCGCGGCGTCCTGGGTGTGCAGGGTGGCCATGACGAGGTGACCGGTCTCGGCGGCGGTCAGGGCGATCTCGATCGTCTCGAGGTCGCGCATCTCACCGACGAGGATGATGTCGGGGTCCTGGCGCAGCACGTGCTTGAGCGCGTTCTTGAAGGTGTGGGTGTCCTCCCCCACCTCGCGCTGGTTGACCAGGCAGGACTTGTGCTCGTGCAGGAACTCGATCGGGTCCTCGACGGTCATGATGTGGTCGCGGCGCTGGCGGTTCGCCAGGTCGACGATCGCGGCCAGCGTCGTGGACTTGCCCGAGCCGGTCGGGCCGGTGACGAGGACGAAGCCGCGCGGCAGCATCGCGAAGTTCGACACCGACGGCGGCACGCCGAGCGCCTCGAGGGGCCGGATCTCGTACGGGATGAGGCGGAAGGCCGCGCCGATCGAGTCGCGCTGGCGGTAGATGTTGACGCGGAAGCGGGCCCGGCCCGGGACGCTGTAGGCGAAGTCGAGCTCGAGCTCGGCCTCGAACTTCTCCCGCTGCTTCTGCGACATGATCGCGTAGAGGAGCTTCTGCAGGGACTGCGGCGTGAGCTTCGCGCGGTCCTCCATCGGCTCCAGGTGGCCGTTCTGGCGGAGCGTGGGCGGCGCGCCGACGGTGAGGTGCAGGTCGGAGCAGCCGCGGTCGAGCGTCGCGATGAGGAGGTCGGTGAGCAGCCCGCTCTCCTCGGACGTGTCCTCGGCGCCGAGCCGCACCTGCGCCTCGTACACGTCCTTCTCGGAGGGGTCCGCGGTGCCCTGCTCGGGCACGGCGACCTCGGTGCTGCCCATGCCGAACGGCACGGCCTCGGTCAGCTGGTACGCCGGCAGCGTCGCCACGGGAGCCGCGGGCGCCTCGGGCAGCGCGTACGACGGGGCCTGCTCCGCGACGGGGGCGTAGACGGGCTCGAGGACGGGGGGCACGGAGTAGACCGGCTCGGGGGCCTGCGCGTACGCGGGGGGCTCAGGGGCCGCGTACGTGAAGGGCTCCTCGGGCGCCGGGTACGCCGGCGCGTCGGTGCTCTGGAAGCTGAAGGCGCCCGGCGCGGCCTCGTAGGCGCTCGGAGCGGGCGGGGCCCAGGGCTGCTGCTCCACCGGCGCGGCCGGCGGGAGCGAGCCGTAGGAGCCGTCGTACGGCGGCTGGTTGGCGTCCACGAGCAGTCCTCCCGAAAGGGTTGTCGCCTAGGGGCTTCGACCGTCCGGCACCTCCGCTTGAGCCGAACGGCGCAACTGCGGGCTAGACGACGACGCGCAGGATCTCCTCGACCGAGGTGACCCCGGACATGACCTTGAGCAGGCCGTCGTGGCGGAGCGTGATCATGCCCTGCTCGACCGCGACCTTGCCGATCGTCATCGAGGAGGCGTGCTCCACGGTGAGCTTCTCGATCTCCTCGGAGACGGCCATCACCTCGTGCAGCGCGAGCCGTCCCTTGTAGCCGGTCTTCGCGCAGGCCTGGCACCCGGTGGGGCGGTAGAGCGTCGGGAGCTCCATGCCGTCCTCCCACGGGAACCGGTTGGCGAGCAGCGTCTCCTTGGTCGGGGTGTACGGCTCCTTGCACTTCGAGCACAGCCGGCGCGCGAGGCGCTGGGCGAGCACGCAGTCGAGGGCGGAGCCGACGAGGAAGGGCTCGATGCCCATCTCGGTGAGGCGCACGATCGCGGACGGCGCGTCGTTGGTGTGCAGGGTGGTGAGCACCAGGTGGCCGGTGAGCGCCGCCTCGACGGCGATGTGGGCGGTCTCGCCGTCGCGGACCTCGCCGAGCAGCACGATGTCGGGGTCCGAGCGCAGGATCGAGCGCAGCGCCGAGGAGAAGGTCAGGCCGGCCTTGTTGTTGGTCTGCACCTGGTTGATGCCGGGCAGGCGGTACTCGACCGGGTCCTCGACGGTGATGACGTTGACCTCGGGGCGGCTGACGATGTTCAGCGTCGCGTAGAGGGTCGTGGACTTGCCGGAGCCGGTCGGGCCGGTCACCAGGATCATCCCGTAGGGCTTGACGAAGCTCCGCGAGTAGACCTCGTAGTTCGGGTCGGAGAAGCCCAGGTCGGACAGCTTCAGCATGGCCGTGGAGTTGTCCAGGACACGCATGACGATCTTCTCGCCCCACACCGTGGGCAGCGTCGCGACGCGGAGGTCGATCTTCCGGCCGTTGGCGTTGACGGACAGCCGGCCGTCCTGCGGGATGCGGCGCTCGGCGATGTTGATGTCGGCCATGATCTTCAGGCGGGAGGTGACGCCCGAGGTGATCGACTTCGGCGACCGCATCACCTCGTGCAGCACGCCGTCGATGCGGAACCGCACCCGCAGGTCGCGCTCGGTCGGCTCGATGTGGATGTCCGACGCGCGGTCCTGGATCGCCTGCGTGATGAGCAGGTTGACGAACTTGACGATCGGCGCGTCCTCGACGATCTCCTTGACCCGGCTGAGGTCGTCCTCCTCCTCCGCGTTGAGGTCGAGGACGCTGGAGAGGTCGTCCAGCTCGGCGTCGCCGCGCTGGTACCGGTTGATCGCGGCCAGCACGTCGGCCTTCGTGGCGACGACCGGCTTGACCTCCATGCCGGTGATGGAGCGCAGGTCGTCGAGGGCGAAGACGTTGGCGGGGTCGGCCATGGCCACGATGAGGCGGCCCTCGTCGTACCCGATGGCGAGGACGGTGTGCCGGCGGCAGACGACCTCGGGCACCTTGGCGACGGCGGACCCGTCCACGGGGTAGTCCGTGAGGTCGACGAAGCGCATGCCGATCTGGGTGGCGAGAGCGGCGACGAGCTGCGACTCGGTGAGCACGCCCTGCTCGACGAGGACCCGGCCCAGGCTGCGCCCGGCGCGCTGCTGCTCCTCGACCGCTGCCTGCAGCTGGTCGGGCGTGACCAGGGCACCCTCGAGCAGGATGTCGCCGAGCTGCTTCACGCGGTCACTCCCCCAGGGTCAGGCGGTTCCCTTCGCATCGGCGCGACACGGCAGTTTCTTGACCCGTTCGGCCCAACGCGCCGCGCTCAGCCCTGCTCGGCCCGGGGGGCGGGGACGACGTCGACGCCCATGTCGGCCAGCCGGGCCCGCAGCCGCACCCCCCGCTCGGCGTGGCCGGAGGGCACCACGAGCCCGTCGATGCGCTGCGCGCGCAGCTGTGCGAGCAGGCTGTCGTCGTCCAGCTCGGGCGGGAGAGTTGCGACGATCGTGAAGAACGGCCGTTTCGCGGCGCTCAGCTCCGCCGCCACCCGCTCGGCCGAGCGCCCCTCGGCGAGCAGGGCGTACCGCTCGAGCGCGAGCCCGAGCGGGACGAGCACCCGGCGGGTGCGGCGCAGGAGCGCGCGGCTGAGCACGCCGCCCAGCGCCAGCCCGAGCACCACGAGGCCGATCCAGGCCAGCGACAGGTCGCGGTGGAACGCGGTGACCCAGGCCAGCAGCAGGGCCACGCCCACCCCGCCGGCGGCGACGACCGCAGGTCTCACGTTGGAGCTGCCGGGGCGCACCGAGCCGCGGCGGTACAGGCCCGTCGAGCGCGCGATGAGGACCCAGGACAGCACGACACCGAGGCTCGCGACGCGGTACCGGTCGCCGTCCGGCGTGAGCGCGGAGTCCGCGGCGAAGCGCGCCTGGTAGGCGGCGAAGGACACCGCGGCGGCCGTCACGCCGTCCACGGTCACCAGCAGCGGGTCGGACCGGCGGCGGAAGGTCAGCACGAGCGGAGGCTAGTCCCGGCGGGTCAGCGCAGCAGCGATCTCGGTGAGGGCGCGCGCCTGTGCCGAGCCCGGGGCGAGCGCCGCGGTGGACCCGTCACGGAAGCCGAGCTCCACGCGGGGACCCGCGTCGTCCACCCGTACGGCGGGCATCGGCGGGTGCACGACCACCGGTGGCACCGCGTGCGGGATGTCCCGCACGGCGCTGCCCAGGGCGTGCCGGCCGGCCCGGCGCCGGCGGAACCACCCCACGGGAGGTGCCCTACGCCCGAGCCGGCTCGGCGGCGTCGAGCTCGTCGACGACGCTGTAGAGGAGCGCGAGCAGCACCGACTTCACCGACTCGCGGTCGGTCGCGTCGCACGGGACCACGGCCACGTCGGGGCCGAGCTGCAGCGCCGAGCGCACCGCGGTCTCGTCGGCGGGGGTGATGCCCTCCGAGCGGTTGAGCGCGACGACGAACGGCACCCGCGCCATCCGGCGGAAGGCCTCGAGGATCCCGACGGCCTCGTCGAGGGAGTCGGGGCGGTCGCTGTCGACGAGCAGGATGTACCCGAGCATCCCCTCGCCCAGGATCTCCCACATGAAGTCGAAGCGGTCCTGGCCCGGGGTGCCGAACAGGTAGAGCACCAGGTCGCGGTCGATCGTGATGCGGCCGAAGTCCATCGCCACGGTCGTCTCGGCCTTGCGCGAGCGCGTCTCGTCCGTGATGTCCTTCTCCGTCGACAGCACGGTGATCTCGCTGATCGTGCGGATCAGCGTCGTCTTGCCCGCGGCGAAGGGGCCCGTCACGACGATCTTCACCGCCGTGCCGCCGTGCTTGCGCCGGCCAGGGGAACGGGTGCTCACTACAACCCCCTCACACCGGCGATGAGCCGCAGCAGCAAGCTCTTGTTCACGGACGGGTCACGGTCGATGTACGACGAGGGCACGGCCTCGGGGGCCAGGGCGTGGGCGCCCTGGACCGCGCCGACGCTCGCGGACGGCTGCGCCGGGGCCGGGGGCGCCGGGGCCGTGGCGGCGTAGCGGGCGAAGGCGGGCGAGGGCTCGGCGTGGTCGGGACGCCGCGGCGGGGTGAACGGCTCGGGGCGCTCGGGGATGACCGTCTGCCGCGGCGCGGGCACGGCGTCGGCCGCGGACTGCGCGGCGGCGGCCGGCTCGGGAGCCGCGGGGGGCGCCGGCGCCGGGGCGGCCTGGCGGCCCTCGAGCGCGGAGAGCAGCTGCTGGCGCTGCGCGTGCGGGTCGGTGGCGACGGCGCCGCCGACCTGCACCAGCCCGCGCTCGGCCAGCGCGGCCAGGGCGGCGACCACGACGAACTCGCCGGTGCCGGCGAGGGCGACGAGGTCGCTCACGGTGCGGGTGCCGTCGACGAGGGCCACCAGGGACCACTCCTCGCGGCTGAAGGCCGGCTCGGCGGCCGGCGAGGCGACCACGGACACGACCGCGTCGAGGGACGGGACGCTGTCCTCCAGGCCCTCCCAGGCGGTGAGCCGCCGGTTGGCCTCGGCGACCACGTCCTCCACGGCGAGGGACGCGCCGACGTCGTCGGGGTCCTCCTCGTCCATGACGAAGGCGAACTCGCCGTTGGGCCAGCGCAGCAGCTCGAACACCGCGTCCGCGGCCTGCTCGGAGGCGAGCTCGCGGGCCGCCATCGCGTCCACCTTGCCGGTGTCGACGAGCGTCTTGCCCAGGCCGAGCGCCGGGTTGTCGAGCACCTGCTCGGCGGCCTCGGCCAGCACCTCGTCGTCGACGAGACCGGCACCGACCAGCCGGCGGCCGAGGGCCTGGCGCGCGACGTCGCCCCGCCCACCGGTCACCGCGCCGTCGCGCACGTGCACGACGCCGTGCTGGCCGTCACGACGCAGGTGCAGCGTCCCGGTCTTCTTCGTGTAGCTGAGCAGCTGGAAGATGTCCGGGAGGCTGAACGCGTCGAGCGTTCCCTCGAGTCTCACGACGGCCCCATCTGGGTCGGTTCGGGCTGGATCAGGACCAGTGCGGGTTCTCGGCGGGAGCGGGGCTCACGCCGTTCTGCGCGTACGGCGGCCACACGGGCGCCTCGACGGCGACCGCGGGCGTCGGGTAGGGCGTGGCCTCCTCGGGCAGCGGCGGGACCGCGGCCAGCAGCGGCTCGACGGCCTGCGCCGGGACCTCGGGTGCGGGGACCACGACCGGCTCGTCGGCGCGCAGCGCGTCGGCCACGGCAGCAGCCGCGCGACGCACCTCGAACAGCATCATGCCGACCTTGGCGCCCTGGGCGGCCACGGCGACGAGGACGGCCTCGTCGTCGGCGGAGACGAGGAAGACCGTGCCGGCGTCGCCCTCGATGTAGACCTGGGACAGCTCGCCGCGGCCGAGGCCCTGAGCGGCGCGCTCGCCGAGCGACAGCAGCGCTGCGCTCATCGCGGCGACGCGGTCCTCGTCCATCGACGGGGGCAGCGCCGAGGCCATGGGCAGGCCGTCGAACGACACGACCGCGGCCGCCTCGATCTCCGGCGTCTGCGACAGCAGCCCGTGGATGGCCCGGTCCAGGCGCTCCGAACGGCTCCCCTGCAGCTCCGACATGTCCTCGCCCCTTCCGACGCGCACGCGTCCGGTGGCGCGACACCCCACGTGCCGCCTGCCTCTGTGGGGGCATCGGCGGGATTCGCCCATCCCTTGAGTCACGCTCCGGCGAGGGCCGCCCGCATCACCTCGAGGGGAGGTTCGAGCCCGGTCATGAGGCGCACCTGCGCGGCGGCCTGGTGCAGCAGCATCGCCGTACCGGGGACGACGGTGCCGCCGGCGGCCTGGTAGGCGGCCGCGAGCGGGGTGGGCCACGGGGCGTAGACGACGTCGAGGAGCACGGGGACGTCGCCGCCGGGGTCGGACTCCGCCGCCAGCCGGTCGGCGGCCCCCGCCGGGGTGGTGTTGACGACGACCTGGGGCCAGCGGTCCTCGAGCTCGAGCGCGTGCAGGTGGCCGTAGCGGAGCCGGACCCCGAGCTCGTGCGCCACCGGCTCGAGGTGCCGGGCCCGCTGGTGCGACCGCGCGAGCACCCGCACGTCGTGGGCGCCCAGGTCGTGCAGCGCCGCCAGCGCGCTGGCCGCGGTGGCGCCCGCCCCGATCACCGCAGCGCGGTCGACGTGCTCGACGCCCGCCTCGCGCAGCGCCGCCACGATGCCGTGGACGTCGGTGTTGTGGCCGAGCCGCAGGCCCTCCCGGATGACGACGGTGTTGGCCGAGCCCGTGGTGCGCACCAGCGCGTCGCTGTCGTCGAGCAGCGGCAGGACGACCTGCTTGAGCGGCATGGTGAGGCTGACGCCGGCCCAGGTGCTGTCGAGGCTCTGCAGGAACAGCCGGAGGTTCTCCGGGCTCACCTGGACGGCGTCGTAGGTCCAGTCGAGGCCGAGCGCGGCGTAGGCGGCCCGGTGCAGCAGCGGGGACAGCGAGTGCGCGACCGGGGAGCCGAGGACGGCTGCTTTCATGGGCTAGTAGACGCCCTCGCGCTGGGCCTTGGCCTTGGCGCGCAGGAACTCCTGGTAGTCGCTCGTGAAGAGCGAGTTGCCCTGCTTGTCGATGGTGACGAAGTACAGCCAGTCACCGGCGGCCGGGCTGAGCGCCGCGTCCAGCGCCTTCTCCCCCGGCGAGTCGATGGGCGTCGGCGGCAGCCCGGTGTGCGCGTAGGTGTTGTACGGCGACTCCACGGCGATGTCGGCGAGCGTCAGCCGGGCCTTCTTCTGCGTCCGCACGTAGTTCACCGTCGAGTCCAGCTGCAGCGGCATGCCGCGGGCCAGCCGGTTGAGCACCACCCGGGCCACCTTGGGCCGGTCCGCGTCGACGGCCGTCTCGTCCTCGATGATGCTGGCGATGATCACGACCTGGTACGGCGTGAGGCCGAGCGCCCGGGCCCGCGACTCCAGGTCGAGGCCGGCCGCGACCTCGGCGAACTTCTCGGTCATCTGGCGCAGCGCGTCGACGGCCGCCGTACCGGGCTCGACGTCGTAGGTCGCCGGGAACAGGAACCCCTCGGGGCGGTTGCGGGCGTACGGCGGGAGGCCGAGCACCGCGGGGTTCTCGACCGCCGCCACCACGTCCGCCCGGGTGAGCTCGGTGTACTTGACGACCCGGTCGATGACGACCGACAGCGGGATGCCCTCGGGCAGCGTCACCCGGCCGCGCACCCGGGCGGCCGGGTCGAGGATCCGGGCCAGCGCGCTCGCGCCGCTCATGTGCCGGCGCAGGTCGTAGTAGCCGGGCTGGATGCTGCGGGCCCGCTTGTCCTTGCGGGCGGCCTTGGTGAACGCGCGCACGCTCTTGACGACCTGGCGGCTGAGCAGAGTGGCGCCGATGTCCGCCGCGCTGTCACCGGGCTGCACCTGCACGAGCACGTGCCCGGTGCCCGACCCGGAGTAGTCCGCGACGCCGAAGGCGGAGTCGTAGGCCCGGGCCCCGCCGTACCCCAGGGCGGCCACGAGCGCGACGGCCACCAGGACGACGAGCAGCCGCCGGCGGCGGAAGGGGGCGGGGGGCGTCGGCGTGGGCTGGTCCAGCACGGTGTCGCTCACGGTCTCCTCAATCGCTCACGCGGCTCTCTTCGTTCCGAAGCTCGCCTGGTTCGCTCAGCCGGAGTCTAGGAAGCCCTGCAGCAGCGCCACCGCGGCCGCCTGGTCGACGAGGGCGCGGGCCTGCTTGCCGCGCTTGCCGCTGGCCCGCAGCGCGGCGGTCGCGGTCACCGTGGTGAGCCGCTCGTCGACCAGCTGGACGGGTACGGCGGTCAGCTCGGCCAGCGACCGCGCGTACTCGCGGGCCATCTCGGCGCTGGCGCTCTCGGCCCGGCCCGACAGGCTCGTGGGCAGGCCCACGAGGACCAGGACGGCGTCGCGCTCGGCGACGAGGGCCGCGACGCGCGCGAGGCCGGGGGCGGTCACCGTCTCGACCGGGCTGGCCAGCACCCGGTGCGGGTCGCTCGCAGCGACGCCGACACGCACCGTGCCGACGTCGACCGCGACGACCACCCCCGCGCTCAGGAGGCGGCGGCCTTGCGTACCAGGGCCTCGCCGAGCTCGAGGGCGCGAGGGATGCCTGCGGGGTCGGTGCCACCGCCCTGCGCGACGTCGTCCTTGCCGCCGCCCTTGCCGCCGACGGCACCGGCCGCCTCGCGGAGCAGCTCGTGGGCGGACAGCCCGCGCTCGCGGCCGCCGTCGTTGACCGCGGCGACGAGGCTGACCCGGTCGCCACCGGCGGCGACGAGCACCGCGCCCGGACCGGTGAGCCGGCCGCGGATGTCGAGGGCCAGGCCGCGCAGCAGGTCGCCCGCGGTACCTGCCGGCGCCTCGACGCCGACGTACTGCAGGCCACCGACGTCCTTGGCCCCGGCCGCGAGCTGTGCCGCCTGCTGCAGCACGGCGCCGGACTTCAGGCCGGACAGCTCCTTCTCCACCTCGCGGAGCCGGTCGAGCACCGCCGCGACGCGGTCGGGGACCTCCTCGCTGGGGACCTTGAAGGTGCCGGCCAGCTGGCTGAGCAGCAGGTGCTCGCGGGCCAGGAAGGAGTAGGCGTCGAGCCCGACCAGGCCCTCGACCCGCCGTACGCCGGAGCCGATGCTCGACTCCGAGAGCAGCTTCACCATGCCGAGCTGGCCCGAGCGCGCCGCGTGCGTGCCGCCGCAGAGCTCGCGGGCGTAGTCGCCGACCTCGACGACGCGGACGGCGTCGCCGTACTTCTCGCCGAAGAGCGCG
>DATJGA010000009.1:0-18593 GCA_035495395.1 Mycobacteriales bacterium
CGGCGCGGAGCCGACTCCCGAGCACGAGCGCCCCGCGATCCCGTCGACCCCCGCCGTCACGGCGGACACGCCGCCGCCGTTCTTCGCCCGGCCGGCCCAGCCCGAGCACCCGGCAGCCCCCCAGGAGCAGTCGGCGCCCGAGCAGCCGGCGCCGGAGCAGCCGCGGCTCGACGAGGCTCCGGCCGCGATGCCGGAGAGCGTGGCGGTCGTCGACGCACCCGCACCCGTCGTACCGCCTGCAGCGGCGGCACCCGCGGCCGCGGCGGAGCCCGCAGCACCCGCGGCTCCCGCCGCCCCGGCGGCGCCGACCGGCGCGGTCATCCCGGAGGGCTTCGGCCGGCCGGACCGGCCGGCTCAGCTGCAGTACTCGGCGCCCAACGCCGAGGGCGGCGTGACCACGAGCGGCAGCGTCGACCCGCTCACCGGCCAGGTGAGCACCGGCGGGCCGTCACGCAACGCGCCGTGCCCCTGCGGATCGGGCAAGAAGTACAAGCGCTGCCACGGCGACCCCCGCAACCAGGGGTCCTGACTCAGCAGACCCAGGTCCAGTGCCGGTCGGTGTGCCCGGTCGGCAGCTGCAGCGGCGTCGGGTCGTGCACCACGACCGGCGGTCGCACCGCGAGCGCTGCGGGTCGCCGGATGACCGGCGCCTTCGCGGTGTACCGCGAGGGCGACGAGTTGCCCTCGACGAAGGCTGCGCGGCCCACCTCGGCGGCGTGCTTGCCGGTGTAGCGCAGCACGAACAGGCCCAGGTCGATGTCGACGACGTAGACCAGCCCGTCCTGCACCACGGGGTAGCTCCACATCGCGCCCGTGCGTCGCTCGACGCCACCGCCACCGGGGAAGAACAGCCGGGTGTCGCGCTCCAGCGGCGGGTCCTGCGTCGCCCGCGGGACGAAGACGCCGGTCTCGACAGGGCGGTACGGGTTCGTCGTGTCGACGGCGCGCAGCCCCCCGCTGTACCAGCTCAGCAGCGTCACGGACGGGAAGGTCGTCTGGTTGTGCGCGGTGAAGGTGCCGTTGGCCGCCTTCGCGCGGGCGCAGTCGTTCTCCGGGATCCGGTAGGCGCCGGCCAGCTTCGGTGACGTCGGGTCGGTGAGGTCGGCCATCCGCAGCCAGCCGAACGGGCAGCCGCGTCCCGCGGCGGCGTACTCCTCCTGCACCATCACGCCGTACGGCTTGCCGGGGATCGGCACGGTGCCGTGGACGTTGGCGCCGTAGTCGAGCGGCAGCGGGCCGAGGGGCCGCAGCACCGGCAGGCCCGCGGGGTCGGCCAGGCCGCTCGTGTCCAGCACGTACGTGCCGTAGTCCCAGCCGCCGACGTACGCGCGGGTGCCGTCGTCGGAGACGGCGATGGAGTGGATGTACGACGCGGGCTGGGACGCGGTCGGGTTGTTGGTGCGCACCGTGTCGTTGAGGCCGGAGGCCTCCTGCTGCGGGGCCTCGTACACGGTGACGAGCTTCGGGGCGGTCGGGTCGGTGAGGTCGAGGACGTTGAGGTCCGGGCCGTACAGCGTGGTGGTCACGTAGGCGAGGACGCGGCCGGGGTGCTTGGCGTCCTTCCAGAGGAAGAACTCGTGGGGCGAGCGCGGCCCGAAGTCGTAGGTGCTGAGCAGCCGCGGCTTCCGGCAGTCCCGGCTGATGTCGTAGACCTGCAGGTCGTTGCCGCTGTAGCTGTCGCCGGGCTGGTCGCCGCCGGTGAAGCCGCTGTAGTCCTCGACGACGAGCAGCCCCAGGCCGGCGTCGGCGCGCAGCTCGCGCTGGGTGGCGTCGGGGCGGGCCGCGATCGTCCCGACGCGGGTCGGCCGCGACGGGCGGCTGACGTCGACGATCGCGATGCCGGCGCCCGGGCGGGGCTTGCCGGCGTACGAGCGGTCGCCGACGTAGGCGCAGCGGCCGGCGACGGCGAGCGGGCTGTTCATGCCGCGGTTGCCGAGGTCGGTGTGCCCGACGAGCTGGAAGCCGCGGATCGTCCCCGGGACCGACGGGGAGCCGACGGTGGTGACCGGCGTCGGCGCGGCCTGCGAGGAGGACCACGGCAGGGCGAGCAGCGGGACGAGGAGCAGGGCGAGTCGCCTCATGGCGGGGACTTCGCCGTGGGAGCGGCGCCTCCTGCCCGCCGCTACAGCCCTTCGAGCGCGGTGCAGACCCAGCGACCGCAGTGGCCCTCGAGGCGGAGCGCGACGGCGACCAGCCGACCGGCGCGGCGCACGACCGCGCACGCCTCGACGACGCCCTCCGGCCGCTCCTGGGTGTGCACCCGGCCCACGCTGCGCGGCTCCGGCCGTCCCCCGCGGTCGTGCCGCCCGCCCTCGAGGCGCTCGGCGATCTCGGCGTACAGCTCCACGCTCAGCTGCAGCCGGAGCTGGCTGAGCGGGCGGGCGCCGGCGAGGACCTCGACCAGCCCCTGCAGCAGCAGCCAGCTGACCGCCTTCGCCTCGGGGAGCTCCGCCGTCGGCGTGCGGTCCTCGGTGAACCAGGGCGTCTCGTCCAGGACCAGCGGCTCCTGCGGCGTCGCGACGAGGCGCAGCAGCGGCACCCCGCCCTCGTCGTCGTACGGCGGGGCGCACGGGGGCGCGGGGACCACCCGCAGTGACGGGACGGGGGTGGGCAGCGGGAGGTCGAGGGCCAGGCTCATGGCTGTTCCTTGTGTTTGATGTCGTTTGCTGAAGTTTGAGTTCTACAGCAGTCGGTTACGGAGCGTCAAGGACGGTTGCGCTCCGTGCCTGCCCCCGGCAGGCTGGCGGCGTGCGCTGGGAGGACCTGTTCGCGGACCTGGAGAGCCAGGCCGACGCCGCGGAGGCCGCCGAGCTGGCCGCCGAGGTCGCCGAGCGCACCCGGCACGAGGTGGGTCGGCTGCGGCTCGTCGACCGGCTCCGCGCGGCAGCCGGGGCGACCGTGGTGGTCCGGGTCCGCGGCGCCGGCGCCCTCGCCGGCCGGGTCGTCGACGTGGGCGCCGACTGGGCGCTGCTCGAGGAGCAGGACGGACGCGCTGCCCTCGTGGCGCTGCGCGAGGTGCTCGCGCTGTCAGGCGTCGGGGCGCGCAGCGACCTGCCCGGGAGCGAGGGCGCCGTCGAGCAGCGGCTGGACCTGCGCTACGCGCTGCGCCGGCTCGTGCGCGACCGCGTCGCGGTGGAGGTCGTCCTCGTCGACGGCACGGTGGTCGCAGGCACGCTGGACCGCGTCGCGGCCGACCACGTGGACCTCGCGCAGCACGCCCCGGACCAGGCCCGGCGGGCGCGTGCCGTGCAGCAGGTGCTGCTGCTCCCGCTCAGCGCGATCGCGCTGGTGCGGGTCGAGCCGCGCTAGTCGTCCAGCGCCGCCTCGAGCGGACCGGACGCGAGCAGGCTGGCCGTCTCCTCGTAGCACCGCGCGATGTAGGCCTCGAGCTCGGTGGACTCCACCCGCCACTGCCCGCGGCCGCCCACCTTGATGGCGCGGAGCGCACCGCTGCGCACCAGCGCGTAGGTCTGCGCCGAGGAGATGTTGAGGACCTCGCCCACGTCGGTGAGGGTGAGGAACCTGGGCTGTGCCACGCGTGGACGCCTCTCGTGCTCGGTTGCCGCGGTTTGCCGCGGTTGGGCCGCTACCAGTGTGCCGCGGTTCCGGCGGTGCGGGCAGCCCGGCCGGGCCACAATGCCAGTCAGGGCGCAAGCGGTGCCGGGGAGGCTGTGGATGACGTCGCGCCGGGTGCTCCTCGCGGTGGGGGACGGCGACGCCGACCGCTCCCTGGGTGAGCAGCTGCTCGCCGCGGTGGCCGGCGACGAGGGCTGGCGGCTGCACCGGTGCGAGGACGTCGAGGACCTCCTCGTCACCGCCGCCACCGGCGTCGCGGACGCGGCCGTCGTCTCGCCGTACCTGGTGCGGCTGGACCGCGAGGCGCTGGCCCGGCTCGCGGCGCTCGGCGTCGCGACGGTGGGCCTCGCCCCTGACGAGCCGGGGGAGCAGCGCCTGCGGCTGCTCGGCGTCGAGGACGTGCTGCCGCGTCCGCCCGACGCCTCCGGCCTGGAGCGCGCGGTGGCCCGGGCGCTCGCCCGCTCCCGGTCCGCGGTCGGCTTCGCGCACGCTGCGGCAGGCACGGGACCGCGCCGCCGCCCGGCGGGCCGCGGGCGCGTGGTCGCGGTGTGGGGCCCGACCGGAGCCCCGGGGCGCTCGACCGTGGCCGTCGGGCTGGCGGCCGAGCTCGCCGCACTGGGCTGGCCCACCCTGCTCGTCGACGCCGACGTGTACGGCGGGAGCCTGGCCACCGCGGTCGGGGCGCCCGTGGAGGCGGCCGGCCTGGCCGCCGCGTGCCGCGCGGCGAACCTCGGCGCCCTCGACCTGTCGACGCTGGACGGGCTGGTCGTCGAGGTCGACCCGCCGCTGGCGGTGCTCACCGGCATCGACCGCGCGGACCGGTGGCCGGAGCTGCGGCCGGCGGCGGTCGAGGTGGTGCTCGAGCTGGCCCGCACCCGTGCGGCGGTGACGGTGGTCGACTGCGGCTTCGCGCTGGAGCAGGACGAGGAGCTCTCCTACGACACGCTCGCGCCGCGCCGCAACGGCGCGACGCTCGCCGTGCTCGCCGACGCCGACCTGGTGGTGGTCGTCGGCAGCGCCGACGCGGTGGGGCTGCGCCGGCTCGTCACGGCGCTCGCCGACCTGCGCGAGGTGGTGCCCGAGGCGCGGACGGCGGTCGTCTGCAACCGGGTCCGGGCCACCGCCGTACCGGAGCAGGAGGTGCGCAGCACGCTGCGGCGGCTGGCCGCCGTCGAGCCGGTGGCCTGCCTGCCCTGGGACGGGGAGGCCGTCGACCGGGCGCTCGCGCGCGGCCGGCCGCTCACGCAGGTCGCGCCCGACGCCCCGCTGCGCCGCGCGCTGCAGCAGCTGGCGACGGACCTGGTCGGCAGCCGCCAGGGCTGAGCGTCAGCGAGCGAGGTACTTGCCCAGCTCCTGCCGCGCGACGGTCATCGTGTGCACCTCGTCGGGCCCGTCGGCGAGGCGCAGGGTGCGCATGCCGGCCCACATCGCGGCCAGCGGGAAGTCGTCGGAGACCCCTGCCCCGCCGTGCACCTGGATGGCGCGGTCGAGGACGTTGAGCGCGACGCGCGGGGCGATCACCTTGATGGCGGCGATCTCGGTGCGCGCGCCGCGGGCGCCGACGTTGTCGATCATCCAGGCGGCCTTGAGGGTCAGCAGCCGGGCCTGCTCGATCTCCATCCGCGACTCGGCGATGGCCGTCTGCACGACGCCCTGCCGCGCCAGCTCCTTGCCGAACGCGACCCGGGACACGGCGCGCTCGCACATGAGCTTGAGGGCGCGCTCGGCGATCCCCAGCGAGCGCATGCAGTGGTGGATCCGGCCCGGGCCGAGGCGGGCCTGGGCGATCATGAAGCCGTCGCCCTCCTGCGCGATGAGGTTGCTCACCGGCACCCGCACGTCGGTGAAGAGCACCTCCCCGTGGCCGTGCTGGTCCTGGTACCCGAACACCGGGAGCGCGCGCAGCACCTCGACGCCGGGGGTGTCGACGGGGACGAGCACCATGGACTGCTGGCGGTGCACCGACGCGGACGGGTCGGTCTTGCCCATGAGGACCATGATCGTGCAGCGGGGGTCGTTGATGCCGGTGGTCCACCACTTGCGGCCGTTGATGACGTACTCGTCGCCGTCGCGCTCGATGCGGGTGGCGATGTTCGTCGCGTCGGAGGAGGCGACGTCCGGCTCGGTCATCGCGAACGCCGAGCGGATCTGGCCCTCCAGGAGCGGCTGCAGCCACTGCGCCTTCTGCTCGGCGGTGCCGAACATGTGCAGCACCTCCATGTTCCCGGTGTCGGGCGCTGCGCAGTTGATGGCCTCGGGCGCGATGTGCACCGACCACCCGGTGAGCTCGGCGAGCACCGCGTAGTCGAGGTTCGACAGCCCGGACACGTCGGGGAGGAAGAGGTTCCACAGCCCCCGTGACCGCGCCTCGGCCTTCAGCTCCTCGACGACCGGCGGCAGCGTGTGGTCGCCGTACCCGGCCTCGCGCCGGTACGCCTCGTACTGCTCCTCGGCGGGGAAGACGCGCTCGTCCATGAACGCCTGCAGGCGCCCGAGGTAGTCCTTCGCCTTGTCGGAGGGCTCGAAGTCCATGCGGTGCACCCTCCCACGCGCCTGCGGCCGCCCGGCCGCCGCCCCCTACGCTTGCCGGATGAGGATCCCCGACGGCGACCTCGTCCCGGCGCGGCGTCGTCCCTACCGCGGTGGGTACGGCTCACGGCGTGGCCGACGACGCTCCCTCCGCCGCATCGCCCTGGTGCTGGTGCTGCTGCTCGCCGCGGCCGCGGCGGCCTGGTTCGTCCGGCGGGACGACACCCCCACGCCGCGCGCGTCGGCGTGCTCTGCGTCGATCGGTGCCGGGTGTGTTGCAATGCGCGGTGAGGTGATCACGTGACCGACCGGCTCAGTGCCCTGGACGTCTCCTTCCTCTACATGGAGACGCCGACGACCGCGATGCACGTCGGCGGGGTCGCGGTCTTCGAGCCGCCCGCCGACGGCTTCGACTACGACCGGCTGGTGCAGCTCATCAGCCAGCGGATCGGCCTGGTGCCCAGGTACCGGCAGAAGGTCCGCTGGGTGCCCGGGCACCTCGCCAACCCGGTGTGGGTGGACGACCCGGAGTTCGACGTGACCTACCACGTCCGCCGGTCCGCGCTGCCGAAGCCCGGCACCGACGCGCAGCTGCGGGAGCTGGTCGGGCGGCTGCAGAGCCGCCAGCTCGACCGCAACCGGCCGCTGTGGGAGATCTACCTCGTCGAGGGCCTGGAGCACGGCCGGGTCGCGATCGTCACCAAGACCCACCACGCGATGGTCGACGGGGTCTCCGCGGTCGACATCGGGACGGTCATCCTCGACCTCGAGCCGACCCCGCGCGAGGTGCCGGACGACGACTGGTCGCCGAGCCGGGAGCCCAGCAGCCTCGGGCTCGTCACCGGGGCGGTCACCGACTTCCTCGCCAAGCCCTCCGGCGCGCTCGACACGGCACGGGCCGCCGTCGTGGACCTGCGGGAGACCGCCGGCAAGGTGGCCTCCGTGGCGGGGGGCGTGCTGGCGTCGGCGCGCACCATCGCCAAGCAGGCCCCCTCGACGCCGCTCAACGTGCCGATCGGCGAGCAGCGCCGGTTCGGCATGGCCGCCACCTCGCTCGACGACTACAAGCGGGTGCGCAAGGCCCACGGCGGCACCGTGAACGACGTGGTGCTGGCGACTGTCGCCGGTGCGCTGCGGACGTGGCTGCTCACCCGCGGCGAGACGGTCACGCCCACGACGACGGTCCGGGTCATGGTGCCGGTGAGCGTCCGCTCCGAGACGCAGAAGGGCGAGCTCGGCAACCGCGTCTCGTCGTACTTCGTCGACCTGCCGGTGGGCGAGCAGAGCGCGGTCGTGCGGCTGCACCAGGTCTCGTACGCGATGAAGGGGCACAAGGAGAGCGGTGCCGCGGTCGGCGCCGACGCCCTGGTCCAGCTGTCCGGCTTCGCGCCGCCGACGATCCACTCGCTCGCCGCGCGCACCGCGTCGACGCTGACCCGCCGGCTGTTCAACCTCGTCGTGACCAACGTGCCGGGCCCGCAGTTCCCGCTGTACGCCGCCGGCGCCCGGATGCTCGCGATGTACCCGGTCGTGCCGCTGGCGAAGAACCAGGCCGTCTCGATCGGGCTGACGTCGTACGACGGCGGCGTCTACTACGGGCTGAACGCCGACCGCGACGCGCTCACCGACGTCGACGTGCTCGCGAGCTGCATCGAGGAGTCCCTCGCCGAGCTGGTCGGCACCACGTGAGGCGTGGTCTGGTCCTCGGCGCCGGCGGGGTGCTCGGGGCGTCCTGGACGATCGGGGCGCTGGCCGCCGTACGGGACGGGCTGGGGTGGGACCCGGCCACCGCGGACGTGCTCGTCGGCACCTCCGCCGGGTCGGTGCTCGTCTCGGCGCTCGCGTGCGGCGTCACCGTCGACGAGCTGCTCGCGCACCAGCGCGGCGAGGTCGTCGACCCGCGCATCCACTACGACCCGGACCGCGACTCCGGGGGCGCGCTCCCGCCGCTCCCGCGGCCGGTGGTCGGCAGCGCGCGCGGCGTGCTGCACACCGTCGCGCACCCGCGGTCGAAGACGCCGATGGGCGCGCTGGCCTCGGCGCTCCCGCGCGGCCGCGGCTCGCTCGAGCCGCTCGGCCGGCTGGTCGACGGCGTGCTCCCCGGCGGCGGCTGGGCGCCGCACCCCGCGACGTGGGTGGTGGCCGCGGAGTACGACACCGGCCGGCGCGTGGCCTTCGGGCACTCGGGCGCTCCCGACTGCGAGCTGCGGGACGCGGTCATGGCCAGCTGCGCCATCCCCGGCTGGTACGCGCCGAAGCGGATCGGCGGTCGGCGGTACGTCGACGGCGGCGTCTGCTCGCCGACCTCCGTGGACCTGCTCCGGCACCTCGAGCTCGACGAGGTCGTGGTGCTGTCGCCGATGACGTCGATGACCTACGACCAGCCGCAGACCGTCGCGGGCCGCATCGAGCGGCGGTTCCGGCGGCTGATGACCAAGCGCACGCTGTCGGAGGTCAAGCGGGTCGCCGCGCACGGCACGACGGTGCACTTCCTCGGGCCCACGGCCGAGGACCTCGAGGTCATCGGCGTCAACCTCATGGACCCGGCCCGCCGCACCCAGGTCCTGGAGACCTCCCTGGCGACCTCGGCCGCCGCCCTCGCCGCCGGTCGCGTGCCGGCCGCCTGATGCGGGTCTACCTCCCCGCGACCTTCCCCGCGCTGCGCGCGCTGCTCGACACGGGCGAGGTGGGCGACCCGCCGCTGCCCGGGTACGCCGTCACCGGCGCGCTGCGCGAGTGGTACGCCGAGGGCGACCTCGAGGAGCTGGAGTACGCCGCCCTCTCGCTGGCCGCGAAGGCGTCGGTGCGGCTGCTCGACGCGGACCCGGACGCCGTGCGGCGGCGGGTCGTCGTGGTGGCCGAGGTGCCCGACGAGGCCGTGCAGCTCGCCCCCCACGTCGACCGCGCGGCCGTCAAGGTGGCCACCGCCGTACCGCTGCGCGATGTGCAGGCGGTGCACGTCGACGACACCGCCGCGATCCCCGACGTGACCGTGGCAGCCGACGCCGTGGTCGAGGCCGACCTCGGGTCCGAGGACGCGGCGTTCCGGATGGAGCAGGCCGAGGGGCACGAGCTCGGGTGGTACGCGACCCAGGAGATCGGACCGCTCCTCGAGCTCGGCTAGGAGCATGATGGGGTCATCGGACAACCGAGGGAGACCCCCCGTGCTCGACGCCACCACCGTGGTCCCGCTGCCGCAGAACGAACCTGTGCGCTCCTACCCGCCCGGCTCCGCCGAGCGCGCCTCGCTCGAGGCCCGGCTCAAGGAGCTCGGGTCCGAGACGATCGACCTGCCCGCGACGGTGGGCGGCGTGCAGGCGATGGCGCCCGGCGAGCGGATCCAGGTCGTCCAGCCGCACCGGCGCGCGGCCGTGCTCGGCGTGACGGGCGAGTCGGACGCGGCGCAGTGGCAAGCCGCGGTCGACGCCGCGCTGGCCGCCGCCCCGGCGTGGCGCGAGACGTCGTACGACGACCGCGCGGCTGTCGTGCTCCGCGCCGCCGAGCTGCTGGCCGGGCCGTGGCGCGACACCCTCAACGCGGCGACGATGCTGGGCCAGTCGAAGACGGTGCAGCAGGCCGAGATCGACAGCGCCTGCGAGCTCATCGACTTCATGCGCTTCAACGTCGCGTTCGGGCGGCAGGTGCTGGCCGAGCAGCCGATCTCCTCGGCGGGCGTGTGGAACCGGATGGACCACCGGCCGCTCGAGGGGTTCGTGCTGGCGATCACGCCGTTCAACTTCACGGCCATCTCCGGGAACCTGCCGCTGGCGCCCGCCCTCATGGGCAACACCGTCGTGTGGAAGCCGTCGCACACCCAGCAGCTCGCCGCCCACTTCGTCATGCGGCTGCTGGAGGCAGCCGGGCTGCCGCCCGGCGTCATCAACATGGTGACCGGGTGGGGCACGTCGTCCGACGTGGCGCTGGAGCACCCGTCGCTGGCCGGTGTGCACTTCACCGGCTCGACCCGGGTCTTCCAGAAGATCTGGCAGACGGTCGGCGGGGGCATCGACCGGTACCGCACGTACCCGCGGCTGGTGGGCGAGACGGGCGGCAAGGACTTCGTCCTCGCGCACGCCTCCGCCGACGCACTGGCCCTGGAGGTCGGGCTGGTGCGCGGCGCGTTCGAGTACCAGGGGCAGAAGTGCAGCGCGGCCTCGCGCGCCTACGTCCCGCGGGCGATGTGGGAGGGCGGGCTGCGCGACGGGCTCGCGGCGCGGACCGAGTCGCTGACGTACGGCGACGTCACCGACCTGAGCAACTTCGGGGGAGCCGTCATCGACGACCGCGCGTTCTCGCGGCTGTCGGGCGTGCTCGACCGTGCCAAGGACGACCCGGCGCTCACCGTCGTGGCCGGCGGCACGTACGACGACAGCGAGGGGTGGTTCGTCCGCCCGACCGTCATCGAGACCTCCGACCCCCGGCACGACGTGATGTCGACCGAGTACTTCGGCCCGGTCCTCGGCGTCTACGTCTACGACGACTGGGACGAGGTGCTGCCGCTGGTCGACACCGCTTCGCCGTACGCGCTGACCGGCGCGGTGTTCGCGCAGGACGCCGCGGCGCTGGCCCAGGCCGAGGCGGCGCTGCGCTTCACGGCGGGCAACTTCTACCTCAACGACAAGCCGACCGGCGCGGTCGTCGGGCAGCAGCCCTTCGGCGGCGCCCGCGCGAGCGGGACCAACGACAAGGCCGGGTCGGTGCTCAACCTCATGCGCTGGACCTCGCCGCGCGTGCTCAAGACGACGTTCGTGCCGCCGCACGACCACCGCTACCCGCACATGGGATGACGCTCGACCCCGCGCAGGACCCGGACCGCTACGACGCGGACCGGGACGACGCGCCGCCCGCCGCGCTGGACCCGGCGGCCGACCCCGACCGCTACCGCTCGCCCACCCTGCCCGGGCTGCTCGGCGAGGGCGCGCAGGAGGACGAGCGCAACAACCTCACCTGGCTGCTCGGCCTCGTCGGGGTCTTCGCCTTCCTCCTCGCCGTCAGCCTGCTCGTGCGCCTCGGGAACGGCTGAGCCTCAAGCGACATCTCGGGCGTGCCGATGCCCTGCCCGACCGGGTTCCCAGCGCGCGGTCGGAGGGGGACCCGTGGACGACTACTTCGCCGGTGCCGTGCAGCGCACGCCGGTGTCGGCCGCGCCCACGTACCCGCCCGCGTACCCGCCGTACCCGAGCGCGCCGGTCCACCCGCCGTACCCGGGGGCGCCGCAGCAGCCCTGGCCCTACGCGGCCCCCACGTCCTCGACCGGGCGCACGGTCCTCATCGGCCTGCTCGCCGCCTTCGTCGGGCTGATCGTGGTCGGCATCCTCGCGGCGATCGCGATCCCGGTGTTCCTCAACCAGCGCAACCTCGCGCGGCACACCACGGTGTCCGTGCCGGCCCAGGTCGCGGGGCTGCCGCGCGCCACGGACGCGGTCGGCCTCGCGGCCGAGTCGCGGCTCGGTGCGCTCCCCGGTCCGGGCGACCACGTCGCGGGGGCCTACGGCTCCACCGGCACCCGCGTGGCCGTCGGCGCCGCGGCGTACCACCTGAGCTTCAAGGACCAGGACGAGTACCTGAGCAGCGCGGTGGCGGAGGCGCGCACCCAGGACGTCCAGCTGGCCAAGGTGGCCCCGGGCAAGCTCGGCGGCCACCTGAGCTGCGGCTCCTCACGCGTGGGGACCACCACGATCTGCGTCTTCGCGGACGGCGGCTCCTACGGGATCGTCGTCGTCACGGGGTCCGTCGACGACCCGGTCGGTACGGCGAGAGCCGCACGAGAGGCCTTCGTCCACCGCGCGTGATCAGGGCCGGGTGCGCAGCGCCGTGGCCACGGCGGACACGAACCCGCGACCGCCGCTCATCTTCTCCTCGTAGCCGCGGGTGAAGGGCACCGGCAGGTAGCCCTGCCAGACGGGGCTGATCGCGGCGACGAGGGCGCGCTCGTCGCGCGCGGCGAGCACCTCCCGCCCCAGGGCGTCGAACGGCTCACCCGGCACCGACACCAGGCGCACCCCGCCGACCGACCACTCGTGCAGCTCCACCGGCAGCCGGCGGCCGACCTGGTTCCCGAGCAGCGTCATCAGCGACAGCCCGGCGCGCGGGCGCAGCTCCCGCGGCGGCAGCACGGCGAGCTCGTCGGGCAGCCGCTGCACGCGGGTCAGCAGGTCCGCGACCGCCTGCGCGACGTCGCGCCCGACCCCCTCGGCGAGGTCCCAGTCGCCGCCGGCGGTGAGGGCGTCGTGCGAGAACCCGTACGGGTCGACGTCGCCCATGGCACCCATGAGCAGCACGGCCGGTGCGCCGGTGCGCTGCCGCAGCTCGCGCCGGTAGGCGCCGACCCAGTCGCTGGACACCGCGAGGCAGGTGGGGCCGAGCGCGACCGGGTGGATGCCGACGTTGCCGAGCGTGCCGAGCAGCGTCCCGTCGAGGGCGCGGGCCTCGAGGACGCCGTGGCTCGGGTGGTACGGCAGGTCCCGGCGGTTGCGGCCCAGGCCGTCCGGCAGCGGCTCGCGGGCGTACCCGAGCCGGGCCGGGGCGAGGGCCGCGAGGGCATCGCGGGCAGCCGCCACGCAGCCGCTCGTGACGACCTCGAGGTAGCCGTCGGGGACGGGCCACCCGGCCCGCTTGGTGGTCCGGCTGCCGGAGGGCCCGGCGTGCGTGTGGACGCAGGACGTGAGCACGTGCGCGGTCGGGATGCCGAGCGCGGAGGCGACCGCCGTACGGACGGGGTGGGCGAAGTCGGGCCCGAGCAGGAGCAGGTCGAGGACGAGCAGGCAGGTGGTGGTGCCGCCGTCGCGGAGCACGACGGCGTGCGCCTCGAGGTCGTCGTGGACCTCCCGCGCCGGCTCCTTGCGCCCTCCGAAGCCGGCCAGCACCACGGGCAGCTCGGGGGTGATCACGGAGCGGCCGAACCCTGCCTCCACCGCCTCCTCCTTCCTTCCCGGGGAACTCGGGACCTTCGCCACTGTGGCACCCGGTGCCGGGGTGGTCCGCTGGGGGCATGGCCGGTGAACCTCTGCTGGTGGCGTCCGCGGTGACCAAGACCTACCGGACCGGCGCAGTCGCCGTACCGGCGCTGTGCGAGGTGGACCTGGAGGTCCAGCCGGGGGAGCTGGTCGCCATCATGGGGGCGTCGGGCTCGGGCAAGACGACGCTGCTCAACTGCCTGTCCGGCCTCGACGAGATCGACAGCGGCACCGTCACCGTCCAGGGCCACGACCTGTTCGCGATGCCCGACGCCAAGCGCACCGCGCACCGCGCGAGCGCGATGGGCTTCGTCTTCCAGGCCTTCAACCTCATCCCCGTGTTCTCGGCGGTCGAGAACGTCGAGCTGCCGCTGCTGCTCATGGGGCGGTCCCCGCGGGAGGCGCGGGAGCGCGCCGCGGAGATGCTGGAGACGGTGGGGCTGGGGCACCGGGTCGCGCACCGGCCCAACGAGCTGTCCGGTGGGGAGCAGCAGCGCGTCACCATCGCGCGGGCGCTCGTGGCCCGCCCGGCCGTCGTCTGGGCGGACGAGCCGACCGGCAACCTCGACTCGCAGATGGCCGAGCAGGTGATGGACCTGCTGTGCGAGCTCAACGAGGCCGAGGGCCAGACCATCATGCTGGTCACCCACGACCCCGCGATCGGCGAGCGCGCCCGGCGGCTCGTCAGGATGCGTGACGGCCGCCTGCTCGACGACGTCCGCCGAGATCCGGTGCCCGCGCACCGGCCCCTGGTGACGACGAGCTAGCCGTGTACCCGGAGCTGACGGTCCCGCTGCTCGCCCTCGTCGGCGGCGCGGGCGTCGTGCTCCTCCTCATCGCCGTACGCGCACCGGTGCTGCGCCGGCTCGCGCTGCGGCAGGTGGCGCGCCGGCCGAGCGAGAGCGCGCTGGTGGTGGCGGGCTCGCTGCTCGGGACCGCGATCATCGTGGGCTCGCTCATCGTCGGCGACACCCTCGGGTTCTCGGTCCGGCAGGCGGCGTACACGACGCTCGGGCCGGTCGACGAGCGGGTCGTCAGCAGCTCGCCCGCGCTCGGGGCTCAGGTCGCGAGCCGCGTGCAGTCCGGGCTGTCCCGCTCGGCCGAGGTCGACGGGGTGCTGAGCGGCGTCGTCGAGCAGACCGCGGCCCTGCACCAGAAGGACGGCAGGCGGCTGGCGGAGCCGCGCGTGCTCGCGTTCGACGTCGACCTCGGGCAGGCCGCGCGGTTCGGCGGCGCGGGCGTCTCCGGGCTGTCCGGCCCGGCGCCCGGACCGGGGCGCACCGTCGTCAACGAGGCCTTCGCGAAGGCCCTGAGCCTGTCGCCGGGGGACAGCATCGAGCTGTTCCTGTCGGGCACGCCGCAGACCTACCGCGTCGAGCGGGTCGTGCCCAACGAGGGGCTGGCCGGCACCGGCTTCGGCAGCACGCTCAACCGCAACGTCTTCCTGCCCCCCGGGACGCTGGCCGGCTCGCAGACGCCCGGCACCCGGTGGGTCACCTGGGTGTCGAACCGCGGCGGCACCGAGACCGGCTCGGCGCGCACCGCGGCGGTCGCGGCCCAGGTCCGCGAGGCGCTCGGCGCGGTGGACCGGCAGGTCGTGGTGAGCACGCCGAAGAAGGACGTGCTGCGGCAGGCGAAGGTCACCGGTGACACGCTCGGCGCGCTGTTCCTCATGATCGGCAGCTTCAGCATCATCGCCGGCGCCCTGCTGCTCGTGAACGTCTTCGTCATGCTCGCCGAGGAGCGCAAGGGGCAGCTCGGGATGCTCCGCGCGGCCGGCCTCAAGCGCTCGCGGCTGGTCGGCGCGTTCACCCTCGAGGGAGCGGTGTACGCCGTGCTGGCCGGCGCGCTGGGCGTCGTGCTCGGCATCGGCGTGGGACGTGCCGTCGCCTTCGTGGCGGCCCGCATCTTCAGCAGCTTCTCGACCGAGGGCAACGCGCTCGACGTGACGTTCGCCGTCTCCCGCACCAGCCTGGTCAACGGCGCGGCGCTGGGGCTGGTCATCTCCCTGGCGACGGTGCTCGCCACCAGCCTGCGGATCAGCCGCTTCAACATCATCGCCGCCATCCGCGACCTCGAGGCCCCCCGCCGCGACAAGGGCGCGCGTCGTCGGCTGGTGCTCTCGACGTCGGCGGCGGTGCTGCTCGCGCTCGTGTCCGTGCCGGTGGTCGCCGCGAGCTCGCCGCTCGGCACCTTCCTGCTCCCGTCCCTCGCCGCGATGTGCGCGCTGCCGCTGCTCCGCCGCTGGCTCGGCAGCCGACGGGCGCAGAGCGCGGTCTTCACCGGGATCCTCGCGTGGACGCTGCTCGTCAACGTCGTGCGGCCCGATGTCTACGCGTCGTCGTCGATGTCGGTCTTCGTGGTGCTCGGCTCGCTGCTCGCGTTCTCCGCGGTCGCGCTGCTGAGCGACAACCAGCAGGTCCTGCTGCGCCCGTTCCGCCGGCTGCTCGAGCGACCGACGCCCAACGCGCTCGCCGGGCGGCTGGCGCTGGCCTACCCCCTCGCCAAGCGCTTCCGCACCGGCGCCACGCTCATCATGTACAGCCTCATCACCCTCGTCCTCGTGCTCCTCATCGAGATCGGCGGCGTGATGATGCACGGGATCGACGACCAGGTCGGACGGAGCACGGCGGGGTACAGCATCCGCCTCGACTTCACCCCGGGGCAGGTCGTCGACCGGGTGGAGTCCCTGTACAAGGACCAGGTGTCCGCGGTCGCGCCGCTGCTGACGGCCACCGCCTCCGCCACCGACCCCGGTCACCGCAGCACGGAGCCGCTGCAGGCGCTCGTCGTCGGCGTGCGACGGGGGACGACGCGGACGATGACCTTCGAGCTGCGGCTGCCAGGGCTGGCCACCGACGGCGCGGTGTGGGACGCCGTCGCCACGCACCCGGACTACGTCGTGGTCGACCCCTTCTTCGGCTCGACCGGCGGGCCCGGCGGCGAGTTCTTCAAGCCCGGCGACACCTTCGAGGTCACCGACCCGGTCAGCGGTACGGCGGAGACCAAGGTGATCGCGGGCGTGCTCAGCAACGCGGTGATGTTCTACTCGCCGAACGCGCCCGCGGCCTTCCCGCTCATCACCGACGTGACCGCGGTGCGCAACCAGTTCGGCCCCTCGGCGAGCGTGGCCAGCGCCTTCCTCAAGGCCCGCCCCGGGGTGGACCTCGCCGGTCTCTCCCAGCAGCTGCAGGCGAGCTACCTCGACGCCGGCCTCGTCGCGACGCCGATGCCGGCCGCCGTGCGCCGGCTGTTCGAGGCGAACGTCGCGTTCTTCCGGCTGATGGAGGGGTTCCTCGCGCTCGGCCTGCTCGTCGGCGTCACCGGCCTCGGGGTCGTGATGGTGCGCTCGGTCCGCGAGCGCCGTCGCAGCATCGGCATCCTCCGGGCGCTGGGGTTCCCGGCCCGCACCATCGAGCGGTCCTTCCTCATGGAGAGCGGCTTCGTGGCGGTGGAGGGCGCGTCGCTCGGGTCGCTGCTCGGCCTGCTCACCACCTGGCTGCTCTACCAGCGCAGCGCGACCTTCGCCGGGCTGCACAGCGGGTTCCCGGTGCTCTGGGAGACCATCCTCGTCCTGGTCGTGGTGACCGTCGCGACGTCGCTGCTGACCACGCTCGGGCCGGCGCGGCGGGCCGCGCGCATCCTGCCCGCGGTCGCCACCCGCACCGCCGACTGACTCCCCGGCGCGGTGCCCCAGGATGACCGCATGACCGCAGACCTGGCCCGGCTCCGCCGCGGCGTGCGGCGCCGCCGCGCGTCGACGTGGGACCGCACCGGCCGCAACGACGACTTCGTCAGCCTCGCGCCGGGGGAGACCGCGGTGCTCGGCGAGGCGGAAGGTCCCGGGCAGGTCACGCACCTGTGGTGCACGCTGCTCGCCCCCGACCCCTGGTGGGGCCGGTCTCTGGTGCTCCGCGCGTGGTGGGACGGCGAGCCGTCGCCGTCGGTGGAGGTGCCGCTCGGCGACTTCTTCGGCGCCGGCAACGGGTTGGTCGCGCCGTACTCCTCCGCCCTGCTCGAGTGCGCGCCGCGGGACGGGCTGAGCCTGCACAGCTGGTTCCCGATGCCCTTCGCGGAGGGGTTCCGGGTGACCGTCACGAACGAGGGCCCGCTGCCGGTGCTCGCCCTCTACTGCTACCTCGACCACGAGCTGTGGGAGGCCGCCGACCCGGACCTGGGGCGCTTCCACGCGTCCTGGCACCGCGAGCGCCGCACCCTCCCCGACGGCCCGGACGGGACGTACGCGCACGCCGTGAACCTCACGGGTGCGGACAACTACGTGCTGCTCGACACCGAGGGCGAGGGGCAGCTCGTGGGCACGTCGCTGTTCGTCCACTCCGACCTCGGCGGCTGGTACGGCGAGGGCGACGACATGGTCTTCGTCGACGGCGACGTGTGGCCGCCCACGCTGCACGGGACCGGCACCGAGGACTGCTTCGGCACGGCGTGGTCGCCGAGCGAGGCCTTCGCGCGTCCGTGGTTCGGCCAGCCCGTCGCCGACCGCGCGGACTGGGCGGGGTTCTCCTCGCTCTACCGCTGGTACGTCGCCGACCCGGTGCCGTTCTCGGCCTCGCTGCGGGCGACCCTCGAGCACGGGCACGCCAACGACCGCGGGGACGACTGGTCCTCGGTCGCCTACTGGTACCAGCTCGGCCGCACCCGGCCCCTCCCGGCGCTGCCCGACGCCGCCGACCGCGAGCCTCCCTGGCCGACGGCCTGGGCCGACCGGGTGGCCACCACCCGCGCGGTGCTCGGCGGGCTGCTGGCCGACGAGGACCCCCGGGCCCGCGCCGCCTCGTCGTACCTCATGGGGGCGTTCGCCCGGCGGGAGGCGGACCGGGTCGACCGGGCGCTGGCGCTGCTGGCCGCGCCGCCCGAGCCGGGTCGCCCGTGCACCGACGCGGAGGCCGCGGAGCTGCTCGGGCGGCTGGCCGCGCGGGTCGGCGCGGACCAGCTCCCGTCGGCGCGGGTCGTGGTCGGCGTGCTGCTCGCGGGCGCCGGGCCGCACCAGCTCGTCCTCGGCCCTGGGGGCTGCGTCGTGCGCCGCGGGAGCGCCGGGGCCGAGCGCTTCGTCCTCAGCACCGACCTGGGCACGCTGCGCGGCTGGCTCGAGGACGGCCTCGACCCGTGGGACGCGGTGCTCAGCGGTCGGCTGCAGGTGACCGGTGACGCCGACCTCGCCGTGCGCCTGTCCGCGTGGTTCGCCGTGCGGTGAGGACCTTGTGCCCTGGCAGCCACATCCGTAAGACCCTGCCCGCCTAGTCCCTTGTCGTCATCTTCAGCCTTTGCCCTTTATCTCCGGTTCTTCGAGCACGACGCTCAGGACACAGCCCTCTCCCCCGGGCTGTTGTCCCTTCTGGAGGGCCCGTCGTGCCCGAGACCGCGGTTCCTGTCGACCGCACGCGGTCCGTGTGGCTCCTCGTGCTCGGCCTGGCGGTGCTGGCGGCCCCGCTCCAGTACGCGGTGCTGGCGCTGCCCCACCACGCGGTGCTCGACCGCGGGGTGCCGTGGTGGGGGCTCGCCGTCGTCTTC
>DATJGA010000010.1:0-5202 GCA_035495395.1 Mycobacteriales bacterium
CCGGCTGCACGTCATCGTCGGCGACAGCAACATGAGCGAGACCACGACCATGCTCAAGGTCGGTACGACGGACCTCGTGCTGCGGATGATCGAGGCCGGAGTGGTGCTGCGCGACCTCACCCTCGAGAACCCGATCCGGGCCATCCGCGAGATCAGCCACGACATGACCGGGCAGCGCAAGGTCAAGCTGGCCAACGGCCGCGAGGCGAGCGCCCTGGAGATCCAGCGCGAGTACTACGGCAAGGCCCAGGACTTCATCTCGCGCCGCGGCGGCGACGACACGGTCAAGCGGGTCATGGAGCTCTGGGGACGCACCCTGGAGGCCGTCGAGACCGGCGACCTGACCCTCGTCGAGCGCGAGATCGACTGGGTCATCAAGCACCAGCTCATCGAGCGCTACCGCGACAAGCACGACCTCGCGCTCGCCTCACCCCGCGTCGCGCAGCTCGACCTGGCCTACCACGACATCAACCGCAGCCGCGGCCTCTACTACCTGCTCGAGCGGCGCGGCCTCGTCGACCGGGCCACCCAGGACCTCACCGTCTTCGAGGCCAAGTCGGTGCCGCCGCAGACCACCCGCGCGCGGCTGCGCGGCGAGTTCATCGCCAAGGCGCAGGAGAAGCGCCGCGACTTCACGGTCGACTGGGTGCACCTCAAGCTCAACGACCAGGCGCAGCGCACCGTGCTCTGCAAGGACCCGTTCCGGGCCGTCGACGACCGCGTCGAGAAGCTCATCGCGTCGATGTAGGTACGGTGACCGGCATGGACAAGCCCGACGTCACCATCCCTGACGGCCCGCCGCCCACCGACCTCGTCGTCGAGGACCTCCAGGAGGGGGACGGCAAGGAGGCCACGCCCGGCAGCCGCTGCACCATGCAGTACGTCGGCCACTCGTGGTCGACCGGCCGGCAGTTCGACGCCAGCTGGGACCGGGGTGAGCCGTTCGCCTTCCAGCTCGGCGCCGGCATGGTCATCGGCGGCTGGGACCAGGGCGTCGCGGGCATGAAGGTCGGCGGTCGCCGCAAGCTCACCATCCCGCCCCACCTCGGGTACGGCGCCCGCGGGGCCGGCGGGGCCATCGGCCCCAACGAGACCCTCGTCTTCGTCGTCGACCTGCTCGCCGTCCAGTAGCGACACGGGTCGCTGCCCGCCGTACCCGCCGGCAGGGACTAGCGTCCCTGGGGTGTCACGGAGGAAGACGGAGCGCCAGGCCAGCCTGGTCATGTGCCTGCTGAGCACGCGCCGCCACCTCACGGTGCAGGAGATCCGGGACACCGTGCCCGGGTACGACTCCGACACCGAGGAGGCGTTCCGCCGGATGTTCGAGCGGGACAAGGACGAGCTCCGCGAGCAGGGCATCCCGCTGGAGACGGGCGGCGAGCTGGGCGACGGCTACCGCATCTCCCGGCTCGACTACGAGCTGCCCGACATCGCCCTCGAGCCGGACGAGGCCGCCGCCGTCGGCCTGGCCACCCGGCTGTGGGCCGCCGCGCCGCTGTCCGGCGCGATGGGAACGGCGCTGCTCAAGCTGCGCGCCGCGGGCGTGGACGCCGCGGACGGCCCGGCCGACCTCGAGGCCCGGATCGAGACCGGCGAGCCGGCCTTCGCCGAGTGCTGGCGGGCGACCCAGGAGGGCCGGGTGCTGCGCTTCGCCTACCGCCGCGCCGCCGACGGCACCACCGAGGACCGCGAGGTCGAGCCCTGGGGCCTGGTGAGCCGCCGCGGCTGGTGGTACCTCGTCGCCTTCGACGTGGCCCGCCAGGCGGAGCGCGTCTTCCGGCTGTCGCGGGTGGTGGGCGACGTCGAGGTGGTCGGGCCCGCCGGTGCCGTGACCCGACCCGCCGACCTCGACCTCGCCACCGCCGTGGCCGGCGTGCAGCCGCCCGCGCCCACCGGCACCGCCCAGGTGCGGGTCCGGGCCGGCAGCTGCGCCGGGCTGCGCCGCGAGGTGCGCTCGGCCACCCCCGTCGGCGACGGCTGGGAGGAGCTGCAGGTCCCGTACGCCGACCCGGCCCGGCTCGCCGGCACGGTGGCCCAGTACGGGCCGGACGCGGTCGTCGTCGGCCCGGAGGAGGTCCGCGACGCCGTCGTGCGGCACCTCACCGGCGTCGCCGAGGGCGGCGCCTGATGGCGGGCAGCGCCGAGGTCCTGCCGCGGCTGCTCGCGCTGGTGCCGTACCTCGTCAAGCACCCGGACGTCTCGTTCGCGAAGGCGGCCGCCGACCTGAGCACGAGCGAGGTCCAGCTCCGCAAGGACCTGGAGCTGCTGAGCATGTGCGGGGTCTCGAAGTACTACACCGACAGCCTCGTCGAGGTGGAGTTCGACGGCGACACCATCACCATGCACAACCCGCAGGGCGTGCAGCGGCCGCTGCGGCTCAGCGCGGACGAGGCCGTCGCCCTCGTCGTGGCGCTGCGCGCGCTCGCGGACACGCCCGGGCTGGTCGACGCCGAGCCGGTACGGCGGGCGCTCGCCAAGGTCGAGGCCGCTGTCGGGGCCGCCGGGGCGCCGGCGGACCGGGTGACCGTGGAGCTGGCCGCGGAGTCCAAGGTCGACACGGTCGTCCGCGCCGCCCTGGAGGCGGGCCACGCGCTGCGCCTCACCTACTGGACCGCCTCGCGGGACGCGACCACGGAGCGGGTCGTGGACCCGCTCCGGCTGCTCACCGTCGCCGGCCGCACCTACCTCGAGGCCTGGTGCCGGCTGCGCGAGGACGTGCGCACCTTCCACCTCGGTCGGGTGCAGGAGGCCGTGGAGCTCGACGAGCCGGCCGCCCCGCCGCCCGGGCTGCCGACGCGGGACCCGGGGGAGGGGCTGTTCCAGCCCGGCCCCGACGACCTGGTCGTGCGGCTCGCCCTGGCGCCCGCCGCCGGCTGGGTGGCCGAGTACTACCCGACGGACGCCGTGGAGGACCCGGGCGACGGCCACCTGGTCGTCACGCTGCGCGCCCGCGACGAGGCCTGGGTGCGCCGGCTCGTGCTGTCGCTCGGCGCCGCAGCGCGCGTGCTGGCGCCTGCCGAGCTCGCGGAGCGGGTCCGCGACGACGCTCGGCGCGCCCTCTCGGCGTACCGCGTCTAGTCACGCTGGGCCATTTGCGCCGGGCGGGCGTCAAGGGATGGACCCGGGCTGCCGAAAGCAGCGGTGTCACCCTGACCAGGGGTGCTGAGGGAGAGGCACCGGCGATGACGCTGATCAAGGCTTCGTGCCCCGGCTGCGGCGAGGTCGAGCTGACCCCCGCGGACGTCTCCCTCATGGTCTGCAGCCACGCCCCGCTGTCCTACTACGCCTTCCACTGCCAGGGCTGCGGCGACGAGGTGCGCAAGCCCGCGGACGACCACGTGGTGTCCCTCCTGGTCTCCGGCGGCGTGCCGGCCACGGTCTGGGAGGTCCCGGCCGAGGCGCTCGAGGTCCACGAGGGCCCGCGGCTGTCCTACGACGACCTGCTCGACTTCGCCCTCCAGCTGGGCGACACCGACCTCCTCGTCGAGGAGCTCGCCCGCGCCGCCTGAGCGCCGGTCTACCCTCGAGCCGTGCCCTGGGTCGCGCTCGACGTCGCCATCGCCGTGCTGCCGCTCGTCGGCATCGGCCTGGTGCTGCTGCGCCTGTGGCGCTCCGTGCGTGCGTTCACGCGCACCGCGGGGGAGGCCGGCGAGACCGTGGGGGCGGCGAGCGACCGGCTGGCCGCCGCGCAGGCCGCGGGTGACCGGCACCGCTGACCTGCGGCGTACGCTGAGGGCCTGACACAGAGAGGTCCCGCCGTGCTGGAGTTCATCGAGAAGCCTGGCTTCGTCATCGTGCTTCTCGTCGCCCTGGTCGTGTTCGGCTCGAAGCGGCTGCCCGACTCCGCGCGGGCCCTCGGTCGGTCGATGCGCATCCTCAAGGCGGAGGCCAAGGGCCTGCGCGAGGACGACGTCCCGACCGCCGCCGACCAGCCTCAGCCGCCGACGGGCGACCAAGCGCCCAAGCCCTGACCTTGGCGCGTCGTCGTCGTGCGCCCGACGGGCGCATGAGCCTGGCCGAGCACGTCTACGAGCTCCGTCGTCGGGTGCTCTGGTCGCTGGTCGCGATCGTCCTCGGCATGGTGCTCACGTTCGTGTTCTGGGAGCCGGTGTACGCCGTCCTGCGCGAGCCCTACTGCTCGCTGCACCCGCCGAACGGCTGCCAGCTCTACGCCTACGGCATCTTCGACCAGTTCAACACCAAGATGCGGGTGTCCCTCATCGGCGGGGTGGTGGCCTCGGCCCCGGTCTGGCTGTACCAGATCGGGGCTTTCATCACCCCCGCGCTGCACAAGCGCGAGAAGCGGTACGCCGCCGGCTTCCTCGGCGCGGCCCTCGTGCTGTTCGCCGCCGGTGTCGTGGTCGCCTACCTCAGCCTGCACTTCGGCCTGCACGTGCTGCTGCACGCAGCCGGCGACCACGTCCAGACCCTGCCCGCGCTGAAGGACTACCTGTCGTTCGTCACGCTGGTGCTCGTCCTGTTCGGGCTCGCCTTCGAGTTCCCGGTCGTCATCGTGTTCCTCAACGTCGTCGGCGTGCTGTCGGCGCAGCGGCTGCGCAGCTGGCGCCGCGGCATGTACTTCTGCCTGTTCGGTGCCGCGGCGATCCTCACGCCGTCGACCGACCCGTTCCAGTTCGTGCTGCTCGCCGTACCGCTGTGCCTGCTCTACGAGCTGTGCGTCGTCATCGCCCGGGTCCGCGAGCGGGCCCGGCGCAAGCGCGCGGGGCAGCAGGGCGCGCCGGACGTCCCCGACGACGAGGCCTCGTACGTCGACCCGCGACCGTCCCGGCTCTGAGCACCACCGCGCACTAGCCTCAGGGCGTGAGCACGCCCGCCGAGCGGTACGCCTCCTTCCGTGCCTCCCAGGCCGGACCGGCGCTGGCGGCGTTCGAGGTCGGGTACCCCTTCGGGCTCGACGCCTTCCAGCGCACCGCGTGCCGCGCCCTCGAGGACGGCCGTGGCGTGCTCGTCGCCGCGCCGACCGGTGCCGGCAAGACGGTCGTGGGCGAGTTCGCCGTCTTCCTCGCGCTGCGCGCCGACCGCAAGTGCTTCTACACGACACCGATCAAGGCGCTGTCGAACCAGAAGTACACCGACCTGGTCGCGCGCCACGGCGCCGACAAGGTCGGGCTGCTCACCGGGGACACCTCGGTCAACGGCGACGCCGAGATCGTCGTCATGACGACCGAGGTGCTGCGCAAC
>DATJGA010000011.1:0-2800 GCA_035495395.1 Mycobacteriales bacterium
CGCAGCGACGAGGTCGCCATGCCGGGGGGCGTCACGTCCCAGCGGGACGTCGTGGTGCACCCGGGAGCCGTCGCAGTCGTCGCGCTGCGCGGTGAGGGTGACGGCACCGAGGTCCTCCTGGTCAACCAGTACCGCCACCCCGTCGGCAGGCGGCTCGACGAGCTCCCCGCCGGGCTGCTCGACGTCGCCCACGAGCCTGCTCTGGAGGCGGCACGGCGCGAGCTCGCCGAGGAGGCCGGGTGCGCCGCCACCACCTGGCACGTCCTCGTCGACGTCCTCACCAGCCCCGGGTTCACCGACGAGGCGATCCGGGTCTACCTCGCCACCGGCGTCACCGAGGTCACGAGGTCGGTGCAGCACGACGAGGAGCTGGAGATGACCGCCCACTGGGTGCCGCTGGCCACCGCCGTACGGGCGGCACTGTCGGGTGAGCTCGAGAACGGCGTCTGCGTCACGGGGGTGCTCGCGGCCGCGGCCGCACTGGCCGACAGCGGCGGTGTCCGGTTGCGGTCGGCCGACGCGCCCTGGCGATCACGCCCCGCAGCCGCGCCGGGCTCCTAGACTTCGACCGGGCGAGTCGCGCAACGGCGCACGACCGCCGAGCACCCTGGAGCGTCTGTCGTGAAGGTCGGGATCCCCCGCGAGGTCAAGAACCACGAGTACCGGGTGGCGATCACCCCGGCCGGGGTGAAGGAGCTCGTGTCGCACGGGCACGAGGTGTACGTCGAGACCGACGCCGGCGTCGGCTCCTCCATCACCAACGAGGAGTACGTCGGTGCCGGCGCGAAGATCCTCGGGACCGCCGACGACGTGTGGGGCGAGGGCGACCTCGTGCTCAAGGTGAAGGAGCCCGTCGCGGAGGAGTACCACCGCATGCGCCGGGACCAGGTGCTCTTCACTTACCTGCACCTGGCGGCGTCCCGGGCCTGCACCGACGCGCTGCTCGCGTCCGGCATCACCGGCGTGGCCTACGAGACGGTGCAGCTCCCGGACCGCTCGCTGCCGCTGCTGGCGCCCATGTCCGAGGTCGCCGGCCGGATGGCGCCGCAGGTCGGGGCGCACTGCCTCGAGCGCGCCAACGGCGGCCGCGGGGTCCTCATGGGTGGTGTCTCGGGCGTGTACGCGGCCAAGGTCGTCGTGCTCGGGGGCGGCGTCAGCGGGCTCAACGCCGCCGCCATCGCGCTCGGCATGCAGGCCGAGGTGCTGCTGCTGGACAAGAACATCCAGAAGCTGCGCGAGGTCGACCGCATCTACCAGGGCCACATGCAGACCGTCGCGTCGAACGCGTTCGAGATCGAGCGCGCCGTGCTCGACGCCGACCTCGTCATCGGCGCGGTGCTCGTGACGGGGGCGAAGGCCCCGACCCTGGTCAGCAACGACCTCGTCTCCCGCATGAAGCCGGGCTCGGTGCTCGTCGACATCTCCGTCGACCAGGGCGGCTGCTTCGAGGACACCCGTCCCACCACGCACGCGGACCCGACGTTCAAGGTCCACGACAGCGTCTTCTACTGCGTCGCGAACATGCCGGGCGCCGTGCCGCACACCTCGACGTACGCGCTGACGAACGTCACGCTGCCGTACGCCGTGGAGATCGCCAACCTCGGCATCGCCCGCGCCGCCGCGGCGGATCCCGCCCTGGCGCTCGGCGTCAACACGGTGGGCGGCACGCTCACCTACGCCCCCGTGGGTGAGGCGCACGGCCTGCCGTCGGCCCCGCTGGACGAGGTGCTCGCCTGAGCGCAGCGCCTGGGCGCGCCGTCACGGCGTACCTCGACCACCTCGCGGTCGAGCGCGGGCTGGCGGCCAACACCCTGCTGTCCTACCGGCGGGACCTGCGTCGCTATGTCGACTTCCTGGCCTCGTCCGGGGTCGGCTCCCTCGAGGAGGTGGCCCCGGAGCAGGTCAGCGGCTTCCTCGCGGCGCTGCGGGCCGGCTCGGAGCGGCACGCAGCGCTCAGCGCCACCTCCGCCGCGCGGGCGGTGGTCGCCGTGCGCGGCCTGCACCGGTTCGCCCTCCGGGAGGGGCTGACGACGTCCGACCCGGCGGCCCTGGTGCGCCCGCCCACGCCCGACCGACGGCTGCCCAAGGCGATCAGCGTCGAGGACGTGGCGCGTCTCCTGGAGGCGGCGGCCGCCGACTCGCCGCTCGGGCTGCGCGACCGCGCGCTGCTCGAGGTGCTGTACGGCACCGGCGCCCGCATCTCGGAGGCCGTCGGGCTGGCCGTGGACGACCTCGACCGGGAGACCGGCGTCGTGAAGCTCGCGGGCAAGGGCGGGAAGGAGCGCGTGGTCCCGGTGGGCTCGTACGCGCTCGCCGCCGTGCAGGCCTACCTCGTCCGCGGCCGCCCGGCCCTGGCGGCACGTGGGACGGGCGGGGCACGGCTGTTCCTCAACGCCCGCGGGGGAGCGCTCTCACGGCAGAGCGCCTGGGCCGTGCTGCGGACGGTGGCCGCGCGTGCCGGCATCACGACCGAGATCTCGCCGCACACGCTGCGGCACTCCTTCGCCACGCACCTGCTCGACGGCGGGGCGGACGTGCGCGTGGTGCAGGAGCTGCTCGGGCACGCCTCGGTGACGACGACCCAGGTCTACACGCTGGTCACGGTCGACCGGCTCCGTGAGGTGTACGCCGGGGCGCACCCGCGAGCCCGCGGCTGACGCACCCGTCGATCGGGTCTCGGCGCGTCGTCCACAGGTGCTCGGCGTGTCGTCCCCAGATGCGGCCGTGGCGTTGTCGCCGGGCCGGTGCAGCCCCTAGAGTCCCGGCGGTCGCCTTGGCAACACGGCGAGAAGTCGCAAGG
>DATJGA010000012.1:0-4281 GCA_035495395.1 Mycobacteriales bacterium
GCTGACCGCGGAGCCGGACGCGCTCGGCTGGGTCGTCGACCGGTGGCTCACCGCCCTCGCCGCGACCGGCCTCGGCGTCAGCAGCACCGCGCTGCGGCTGTCCGCGTCGTACACGACGACCCGCGAGCAGTTCGGCCGGCCCGTCGCGACCTTCCAGGCGGTGGGCCACCGGCTCGCCGACGCGTACATCGACGTCGAGGCCATCCGGCTCACCACGCTGCACGCGGTGTGGCTGCTCGACAGCGGCCTGCCCGGCCGCGACGAGGCCCGCATCGCGAAGTGGTGGGCGTCGGAGGGCGGCCACCGGGTCGCGCACGCCGCGCAGCACGTGCACGGCGGCGTCGGCGTCGACACCGACTACCAGCTGCACCGCTTCTTCACCTGGAACAAGCAGGTGGAGTTCACCCTCGGCAGCGCCCAGCGGCAGCTGCTCACCCTCGGGGCGTCCCTCGCCGCCGAGCCCGTCTAGGCCCCGACCCCACGAGCAGAGGACAAGCACAGCGTGACCGTCAGTCTCGAAGGCAAGACCGCACTCGTCACCGGCGCCGGAGCCGGCCTCGGCCGCGCCGAAGCGCTCGCGCTGGCGGCTGCCGGCGCGGCCGTCGTCGTGAACGACTACGACAAGGACGCCGCGCACGCGGTCGCCGAGGAGATCACCGCCGGGGGAGGCCAGGCCACGGCCGCGCCCGGCGACGTCTCCAGCTGGTCCGTCGCCCAGGAGCTGGTCGACACGGCGGTCTCGTCGTACGGGCAGCTCGACGTGCTGGTGAACAACGCCGGGCAGGTCCGCGACCGCACGATCTTCAACATCAGCGAGGAGGAGTGGGACGCCGTCATCGGCGTGCACCTCAAGGGCCACGCCGGCACCTCGCGGTTCGCGACGGCGCACTGGCGCGAGCGCTCCAAGGCCGCGGGCGCCCCCGTCTACGGGCGCGTCATCAACACGGCGAGCGAGGCGTTCCTGTTCGGCTCCGCCGGCCAGCCCAACTACGCCGCGGCCAAGGCCGGCATCGTCGCGCTGACCCTCGCCACCGCCCGCGCGTGCGAGCGGTACGGCGTGACGGCGAACGCGATCTGCCCGCGGGCCCGCACCGCCATGACGGCGGGCGTCTTCGGGGACGCGCCCGACGGCGCCGACCCGCTCTCGGTGGACCACGTCACGCCGCTCGTCGCGTACCTCGCGAGCCCCGCCGCCGAGGCGATCAGCGCGCAGGTGTTCGTGGCCTACGGCGGGATGGTCGCGCTGGTGAGCGCCCCCGGTGTCGAGGAGCGCTTCGACAGCGCCCAGGGCCCGTGGACGGCGGACGGGCTCGCGGACGCGATGGGCGGATATTTCGCTCAGCGGGACAAAGGCCTGTCGTTCGCCGCAGATGCCGTCGCCAGACTCTGACAAAGAGGGGCGCCCCGGGCGTACCTCCCTCGACACACCGCAGAAACGCACCCACGATGGAACAGAACGTGATCTGAGCCACACCACCCCCCCGTCTCCCTGAAACCGAGACGAACCGCCCAGCCCAGACCCTGGAGCGCGCGTGCCGCAGCAGTTCTCCTCGTGCACCCTCGGGGTCCCGGCATGAGCGAGTTCCTGGCCTTCACCGTCATCGGGATCGTCGCGGGCTCGACCTACGCGATCGCGGCCAGCGGCCTGGTGCTCACCTACGCGACGTCCAACGTCTTCAACATCGCGCACGGCGCGGTGGGCATGGTCATGACCTTCCTCTACTGGGAGGTCGCGGTGAACCGCGGCTGGCCGGTCTGGCTCGCGCTGCCGTTCGTGCTGCTCGTCGCGGCCCCCGTGCTCGGGCTGTTCCTCGAGCGCGTCATGATGCGCCGCCTCACCGAGGCGCCGGTGGCCATCTCGCTCGTCGTCACGGTGGGGCTGCTCGTCGCGTGCATCGGTGCCGCCCAGGTGATCTGGCCGCCGGCCGGCCGCAACATCCTGGAGTTCTTCCCCGGCAAGGGCGTCGAGCTCGGCCCGGTCCGGGTGACGGTCCACCAGATCATCACGTTCGCGGTCGCCGGCCTCGTCGCGCTCGGCCTCTACGTGCTGCTCAACCGCACCCGCACCGGTACGGCGATGCGCGCCGTCGTCGACAACCGCGAGCTGCTGGCGCTGCACGGCGCGCGGCCCGGGCTGCTCTCGGGCCTGTCGTGGGCGATGGGCAGCTCGCTCGCCGCTCTTGCCGGCATCCTCATCGCGCCGCAGCTCACCCTGGGGTACGCCGAGCTCACCCTGCTCGTCATCAGCGCCTACGCCGCCGCCATGGTGGGCCGGCTCAAGAACCTGCCGCGCACCTTCCTCGGCGCCCTCGTCCTCGGGCTGCTCACGTCGTACGGGCAGTGGGTCGTCACGTACATCCCCAAGGACGTCGTCGACGCCTCCGGCGGCCTGGTGCAGGGCACCCGGGTCGCGCTGCCCACGCTGTTCCTGCTCGCGGTGATGCTCGTCATGCCGCACGAGAAGCTGCGCGTCGGCCGGATCTCCGGCACCACGCTGCCGCGGCTGCCCTCGTGGCGGCGCACCCTCATCTGGTCGGGCGTGTTCCTCGCCGCCGTGTGGCTCGTCACCGGCGGGCTGAGCCAGGCCGACCAGTCCCGCTTCGGGCAGGCGCTGTGCCTGTCGCTCATCATGCTCTCGCTCGTGCTGCTCACCGGGTACGGCGGCGACGTCTCGCTGTGCCAGATGAGCTTCGTCGGCGTCGGCGCGATCATCACCGCGCGCACCTTCCACGCCATCACGCCGCTGTCGGTGGTGTCGGCGTTCCTCGTCGCGGGCGCCGTCGGGGTCCTCGTCGCCGTACCGGCCCTGCGGCTGCGGGGGCTCTACCTCGGCCTCGGCACCATGGCGGTCGCGGCGGCCATGGACAACATGGTCTTCCCGACGAAGCTGCTGGGCTTCCGCTTCTACCAGGGCAGCATCACCATCGAGCGCCCCTCGCTGATCGAGAGCGAGCGGTCGATGGTGATGGCCGTCGCGGTCACGTTCGTGCTCACCGCGATGGTCGTGCTCGCCATCCGGCGCGGGAAGTACGGCCGCATCCTGCTCGCCAGCCGCGACAGCCAGGCCGCCTGCGCCACCCTCGGGTTCAGCACCACGACCGTGCGCGTCCTGGTCTTCGGGGTCAGCGCCGGCCTCGCGGGCGTTGCCGGCGTCCTCTACACCGGCATGCGGGTCTCGGTCGGCAGCGAGGACTTCACCTTCTTCAAGAGCCTGCCGCTGCTGCTGTTCGCCGCGGTCGCCGGCCTCACCTCGGTGAGCGGCGCGCTGGTCGGCGGCCTGTTCTACGGCACGCTGCCGATCATCGCGGACCGCTACCCGAGCCAGGCGCCGCTCGCGTACGTCGTGCTCCTCGGCGGGATCCTCGCCCTGGGAGGCAACCCCAACGGCCTGGTGCACCAGCTCTTCACGCTGGGCAGGCGCGTGCGACCGGCACTCCCGCAGCGCTCGCGGGACGCCGACGAGGGGGTGCTCGTTGTCGCTGCTTGAGGTCGAGGAGGTCGTCGTCCGCTTCGGCGGCGTCGTCGCGGTGAACGGCGCGACGTTCGCCGTGCCCGCGGGCGAGGTCGTCGGGCTGATGGGCCCGAACGGCGCCGGGAAGACCACGCTGTTCAACGTCATCACCGGCCTGCAGGAGCCCACCCACGGCAGGGTGCGGTTCGACGGCCGCGACATCACCGACGAGGCGCCGCGCAAGCGCGCGCTCGCCGGGATCGGGCGCACCTTCCAGCGGCTGGAGGTCTTCGGCTCGCTGTCGGTCGGCGACAACATCCGCGTCGCCGCCGAGATGCGCGGGCTGGACAGCCCGGAGCGGGTCCGCGACGAGCTCCTCGAGCGGGTCGGCCTCACCGCCTTCGCGGACACCCCCGCCGACGCCGTCCCTACCGGCATCGCCCGGCTCACCGAGCTGGCCCGGGCCCTCGCGTGCGACCCGCGGCTGCTGCTGCTCGACGAGCCGTCCTCCGGCCTCAACGAGCAGGAGACGCAGGCGTTCGCCGCGCTCGTCCGCTCGCTGGCCGAGGACGAGGGCCGCTCGGTCCTCATCGTCGAGCACGACGTGGAGCTGGTGCTCGGCGTCTGCACGACCATCCACGTGCTCGACTTCGGCACCATCATCGCGAGCGGCACGCCCGAGCAGGTGCAGTCCGACCCGCGCGTGCAGGACGCCTACCTCGGGGCCGACACCGGTGCCGCCGAGCTCGAGGAGGTGTTCACGTGACGGGCACCCCCGCGGTCGAGGTGCGCGACCTGCGGGCCGCGTACGGCCGCATCGAGGTGCTCCA
>DATJGA010000013.1:0-8224 GCA_035495395.1 Mycobacteriales bacterium
GTCAGCCGTCGCTGCCGTGCCCGCCGGAGCCGCTGTCGCCCGAGCCGGAGCTGTCGCTGCTGTCGCTGCCGGAGCCGCTGCTGTCGCTGCCCGAGCCGCTGCTGTCGCTGCCGGCGTCGTGGGTGGCCGGGTCGTCGGAGCCGGCGGTGGCGCCGCCGTTGTCGTCGTTCGCGTCGTGCGTGGCCGGGTCGTCGGAGCCGGCGGTGGTGCCGCCGTTGTCGTCACCGGCGTCGTGGGTGGCCGGGTCGTCGGACCCGACGCGCGTACCGCCGTTGTCGTCGCCGGCGTCGTGCGTCGCGGGGTCGTCCGAGACGGCGCGCGCGCCGCCCTTGTCGTCGCCGGCGTCGTGGGTCGCGGGGTCGTCGCTCGCGCTGGACTGCTGGGAGGCGGGGATGACCACCTGGGGGGCCGGGGTGGTGCTGATCGCGGACGCCGCGGTGAGGGCGAGGCCGCCGGCCATCAGCACGCCGGCGGTCGCGAGCGCTGCGGTCACGAGAGGCTTGGTGGTCATGTCGGTCTCCTTGCGTCGGGGGGTTGCTCCAGACACTGGGACCGGCGCGGTACGGCGCGCCATCGGACCTTGGTGCTAGCACCTCGAGACGCCGGCGGTCCGGGTCATGAGCCGGGCTGCGCGGGGTAGGACCGCGGCATGACCACCTCCTGGTGGGTGACCTCCACCCCGGCCACCGACTTCCCGGCCCTCCGCGGCGACACCCGCACGCAGGTCGCCGTCCTCGGCGGCGGCATCGCCGGCCTCAGCACCGCGCTGCTGCTCGCCCGAGCAGGCAAGCAGGTGACCCTCGTCGAGGCCGACCGCGTCGCGGCCGGCGTGAGCGGCTGCACGACGGCCAAGGTCACCGTGCAGCACAACCTCGTGTACGCCGACCTGACCAGCAGGCACGGAGCGGACGCGGCCCGGCTGTACGCGGAGTCGCAGGTGCACGCGCTCGACTGGCTGCGGCACACCGCCGGCGGGTTCGACTGCGAGCTCGAGGAGGTCCCGTCGCTCGTCTGGACCGAGAGCCTCGACGACGTCGAGACGGTGAACGAGGAGGTCGAGGCGGCCCGCAAGGCAGGGCTGCCCATGGAGCACGCGTCGACGAGCGGGCTGCCCTGGGACATCCGCGCCGGGGCGCTGCTCCCGGGCCAGGCGCAGTTCCACCCCCGCAAGTACCTGCTCGCCCTCACCGACGCGCTCGTCGCGGCCGGCGGCACCGTCGTCGAGCAGACCCGCGCCCTCGACGTCTCCACGGAGGGCGACGGGCACGTCGTGCACACCGAGCACGGCGACCTCCGCTGCGAGGACGTCGTGGTCACCACCCACTACCCGTTCCTGGACCGCGGGCTGCTGTTCGCCCGGCTCGCGGCGTACCGGGACGTGGTCGTCGCCGCGGAGATCGCCGCGGACCGCGACCCGGGCGTCATGGCCATCAGCACCGGCTCCGAGGAGGGCGGCACGCACTCGGTGCGCACCGCGCCGTACAAGGACGGCACCCGCCTGCTCATCGTCACCGGCGGCCAGTACAAGACCGGCAAGGACGTCTCGGTCGAGGACCGGTACGACGGGCTGGCGGCGTGGACCAGGGAGCGGTTCCCCGGCGTGGAGCCGGTGCACCGCTGGTCGACGCAGGACACCTCCAGCGCCGACCGGCTGCCGTACATCGGCCTGCTGCCGCTGTCGGGTGAGCACGTGTGGGTCGCCACCGGGTTCAGCGCCTGGGGCATGACCAACGGGACCCTCGCCGGGCTGGTGCTCGCCGACCTCGTGCTCGGCCGCGCCAACCCGTACGCCGAGCTCTACGCCCCGGGCCGCGTGACCGTGCGCGCGTCGGCGGCGAAGGCGGTGAAGGAGACCGCCGACGTCGCCCGCGAGCTGGTGGGCGGCATGCTCCGCCCCGACCTGACCGGGATGGACGAGCTGCTGCCGGGCGAGGCCGGCGTGTTCCTGCGCAAGGAGGGGCGGACCGCGGCCTACCGCGACGACGACGGGACGCTGCACGCCGTCTCCGCCCGGTGCACGCACCTGGGCTGCACCGTCCGCTGGAACGACGCCGAGCGCAGCTGGGACTGCCCCTGCCACGGGTCGCGCTTCGGCGTGGGCGGCGACGTGCTGCACGGCCCCGCCGTGCACCCGCTGGAGCGGCGCGACGCCGGAGCGTAGGTACGCGGGGGCCGTTCGGTCGGAGACATGGCCCGTTGTGACCACGGAGGACCTGTCGGACTCGGGCCCTTCGTCCCTGTCCGCATGGTGAGTGTTGTCGTTCACTGCTCTGGTGCGAGACCGCACATCGAGAGGCAGGTCCGACATGCGCCGTAGTGCTTGGTGGCGCTCCATCGCAGCGCAGGTGTGGGGGATGGTCCTCGTCTGCGTGCTGCTCGTCGGCGGCCTCATCGTCGTGAACACCCGGGCCGAGCTCGGGCACGAGCGGTCGGTCGTCAGCGCCAGCCTGCAGCGCGTCGGCAGCGCCGAGGCGACGTCGATCTCCGACACCTTCGACCCGGAGGGCTCGACGATCACCACGCTGGCCAACCTCGCCGGCTCGCCGGAGATCGCCGCCGCCGGTCCCGGCTGCAGCGCCGCCCTCGCCCCCATCCAGAGCGCGGTCGACCAGGGCTCGTTGTTCGTCGTCGACGCGAGCGGGACGGTGCTGTGCACCGCGGTGAAGCCCTCCTACGTGCGGACCGGCTCGCAGGCCTTCGGCCAGGTCGGCGTCGTGCGCACGGCGGTGGCGGAGCACACGACCGGCACGGGCGAGGCCTTCGAGGACCCCGTCACCGGTGCGCTGTCGCTGTTCACCGCCGTGCCCCTCCCGTCCGGCAAGGCCTCGTTGGTGTTCGTGCTGGACAGCCAGGACTTCCTGCTCCCCGTCGACCCCGACACCTCGGTGACGTCGTTGGTCGTCGACAGCCGCTCCGGGGTCGTGCTCATGCACTACCCCACGGCGAAGGACGCCATCGGCAGCTCCGTCATGGCCACGGGCGTGCAGGCCCTGCTGACCAACGGTGGCAAGGTCACGACCGCCACCGGCCCGGACGGGGTCCGGCGGCTCTACCGCAGCGTGGCCATCGCGGACAGCCACCTGCGGCTGATCGTGGGCGTCTCCGAGGCCAAGGCGTACGCCGCGGCGCGCGCCAGCCTGCGTCGCAACCTGCTCATCGGGCTGGGCATGCTCGTCGTCGTCGCGCTCATGGGGCTCATCCTGCAGCGCCGCATCGGCCGGCCCGCGCGGCGGCTGCAGGCCGCCATCCACGCCCTCGCCTCCGACCCGGAGGCGCCGGACGCCCCGACCAGCGGGCCCACCGAGCTGGCCGTGGTCGCCGCCACCTTCAACGCCACGGCCGACGCGCGGCGCAAGGCGGACGGCCTGTCCCGCGCGATCCTGCAGCACGCCTCGGACCACCTGCTCGTCGTCGACCCGCACGGCACGCTCACGTTCGTCGCGCCCACGGCGGAGCGCGCCCTCGGCCTGCACGTCGGGGACGACCTGGACGCGATCTTCAGCCGGGTCCACCAGGGGGACCGGGAGCGGATCCGGGCCCGGGTTGCCGAGTGGCTCGCCGCCTCGGTGGTGGACCTCGAGATCGAGGCCCGCGTGTACGACAGCCACGGGGTGCTGCGCAGCCTGGACATCACCGCGCAGGACCTGCGCGCGGACGGCACCGTGGGCGGCGTCGTGCTCACCGGTCGTGACGTGACCGAGCGCCGCGCCTTCGAGGAGCACCTCGCGCACCAGGCCCGGCACGACCCCCTCACCGGCCTGGCCAACCGGGCGGCCGTGCTCGAGCGCCTCTCCGCCGACCTGGCCGACCCGACCGGTGACGCGGCGTGCGTGTTCTTCGTCGACCTCGACCGGTTCAAGCTCGTCAACGACAGCCACGGCCACGCGGTCGGCGACCAGGTGCTCGTCGCCCTCGCGCACAAGCTCACGAGCATCGTGGCGCCCAGCGACCTGGTCGGCCGCTTCGGCGGCGACGAGTTCGTCGTGGTCACCCGCCGCATCGCCGACGCCCAGGAGGCGGAGGTGCTCGCCTCGTCGATCCGCCGGACGATGGAGCAGCCCCTCGTGGTGGGACGTCGCGAGCTGTTCGTGTCCGGCAGCGTCGGCATCGCCATGGCGGAGCCCGGCGACGCGCCCGACGCGGTTCTGCGCAACGCGGACACCGCGATGTACCGGGCCAAGGCGGCCGGTCGCAACTGCTCGTCCTTCTTCGACAGCGCGATGCGGGCCGAGGCCCAGCGGCTGCTGCGCACCGAGAGCGACCTGCACCGCGCGCTCGAGCGCGAGCAGCTGACGCTGCACTTCCAGCCGATCGTCGACCTGTCCGACCAGCGGGTGCACGGCGTCGAGGCCCTCGTGCGCTGGAACCACCCGTACCACGGGCTCGTGCCGCCCGGTGACTTCATCCCGGTGGCCGAGGAGTCCGGCCTCGTCGTGCCGATCGGAGCCTGGGTGCTCGACGCGGCCTGCCACTGGGCGGCGGCGACGAGCGAGCGGCTGGGCCGGCCGATCCGGGTCTCGGTGAACGTCTCGCCCCGGCAGCTGGCGCAGCCGGACCTGGTCGACCTGGTCGACGAGGTGCTGAACCGGACCGGCCTCGACCCGGCGCAGCTGTGCCTGGAGGTCACGGAGTCGGTCCTGGTCCAGGACGCGCACGTGGCGGAGCGCGCTCTCACCGCGCTCCACGACCGCGGGATCCGGCTGTCGATCGACGACTTCGGCACCGGCTGGTCCTCGCTGACCTACCTGCAGCAGTTCCCCATCGACGAGATCAAGCTCGACCGGAGCTACGTGAGCAAGGTCGACACCGATCACGGTGCGGCCGCGATCGTCGGCGCGCTCGTCGGCATGGCGCACAGCATGGGCATGACCGTGACGGCGGAGGGCGTCGAGACCGAGGGCCAGCGCGAGTTCCTGCGGCTGCACCGGTGCGACACCGCGCAGGGGTACCTGTTCGCCCGTCCGATGCCGGGGGAGCAGGTCGTGGCGCTGCTGGGAGAGGCCGGTCACGGCCTGCCGGCGCCGCGGCCCGTGCCCCAGCCGGAGCAGCCGGACGCCGAGCCGTCGGACGAGGGGAGCAAGGAGGGGCAGGCGGTCGCCTGACCCTCCCCCGTCCGGCTCGCCGGTTGTGTGGCGATGCGTGGGTCGCCCGTTCGGGTCACCACGCTGCGCACAGTGAGACCCCGGTGCGATGCTTGTGACGAGCAAGCCTTCGTGGAGGGGTGTGTTGGACGACGTCGTGCACGGCATCGAGGGCCTTGCCTCCGCCGTCCAGCGGCTGTCGCTCGCACGCTCGCTCGACGAGGTCCAGGCCGTCGTGCGCAGCGCGGCGCGCCACCTGACCGGCGCCGACGGCGCGACCTTCGTGCTGCGCGACGGCGACCAGGTCTTCTACGCCGACGAGGACGCGATCGCGCCGCTGTGGAAGGGGCAGCGGGTCCCGCTCGGCGACTGCGTGAGCGGCTGGGCGATCCAGCACCGCGCCGCGGTCGTCGTCCCGGACATCGACCTCGACGACCGGGTGCCGCGCGACGCCATGCGCGGGACCTTCGTGCGCAGCCTCATGGTCGTCCCCATCCGCACGCTGGACCCGGTCGGGGCGATCGGCAACTACTGGGCGGTGCGCCACGAGCCGACCTCGCTCGAGGTCTCGCTCCTGCAGGCCCTCGCGGACTCGACGGCCGTCGCGCTGGAGAACGTGCGCATCCGCGAGGAGCTCGAGCAGGTCGCCGACCGCACCGCTGTGGTCACGGCCGTCAACAAGCAGCTCGAGCAGGAGATCGAGGAGCACTGGAAGTTCGCCGCGGAGGTCTACCGCCAGTCGGTGACCGACGAGCTCACCGGGCTCTACAACCGTCGCGGGTTCTTCAAGCGCGCCGAGCAGGAGCTCGCGATCGCGCGCGCCGCCAAGAAGCCCGGTCTGTGCCTGTTCCTCGACGTCGACGGCCTGAAGGACGTCAACGACGCGGACGGCCACGACGCGGGGGACCGCCTGCTCGTGGACGCCGCGGACATGCTGCGGACGATCTTCCGGGACGACGACGTGCTCGCCCGGATAGGCGGCGACGAGTTCGCGGTGTTCGTGCCCGGCTACTCCGACGCCGACAACGTCATCGCGCGGCTGCGGGGGCAGGAGGACCGGGTGCGGCTCAGCATCGGCGCGGTCGTCTTCGACCCGGACGAGGAGCAGGGCCTGTACGAGCTGCTCGGCGCTGCCGATGCGGACATGTACGACGACAAGCGCGCGCGCAAGACCAGCTGAGCAGGAGACGCCCCCGCGGCGGCGAACCCCTCACCCGTGCTGCGCCCCCGTCATCTCGCCCTGCCCATCTGCGGTCTGCTCGCCGGCACCGCGCTCGCCGCCCCCCACGTGGCGAGCTCACCCCTGCCGCTGGCCCGCGACGCAGCACCGGTGGTCCTCACCGGCGCCCAGCTTCCCGGGTGGAGCGTGCCCGCCGTCCAGGGCGTGGCCCAGCCGTGGCCCAGCGGCGTCACGGACCAGTACAGCAAGCCGATCGACCCCGCGCTGGCCGTCCGCACGGCGCACAACGGCACGCTGGCCCCTGCCGTCGTCTCCGGCGTGCCGGTCGACGAGGTCGCGGCGTACTCCTGGACCGGCAGCGCCTGGCGCGAGGTGCCGGTGCAGGTCGACGAGCGCTTCCCGTACTTCCTCGCCAACTCGCACAGCGACTTCGGCTTCTACAGCGGCACCGACCAGGAGCTGACCTACGCCTGGGGCCCGACGCGCCACTCCGTCGGCGAGGAGGCGTGGAAGAAGGTCTTCGGCACCTGCGCGGCCCGGTACGCCGACACGCCCGCCGAGGCGCAGCAGGCGATCGACCAGGGCCTGGTGACGCCCGGCCCGCAGGAGACCGCCGCCGACTACACGCACGCGATGGCCGACCCCGTCGCGGGCGTCGACGACGACGACGAGATCGCCCTGCAGGCCCGCGACGCCGGCGCCCAGGCGCCCCCCGGCACGCCGGCGCCGGCCGGTGCGACCGACGGCCAGACCGTCGCGATCGCGGACCCGCTGGACCCCGCCGCGTCCCGCTACCTCTACCTGTTCACGCAGCCGGGCGGCTCCTCCTTCACCGCCGACACCGGGGCGGTGCAGATGACCCGCACCCCCGACGCCGACACCTGGATGGACAAGACCTTCTTCCCCACCGGCTCGCCCGAGGCGCTCGGCGTCAGCAACGGCGGCTACGGCCCCAACCTGCACGGCACCGTGTGCGACCCGGTCACCGGCGAGCCGCGGACCAGCACCGACCGCTTCCCGCGCGACGCGATGACGGTGAGCACCCCGACGTACAAGGTGACCGCGACGGGTCGCTGGATGGTGCGCGGCTTCCAGGTGCGCGACGCCGCCAGCCCGGAGGTCGTGTGCCGCGAGCGGGGCAAGAGCGAGGGGCAGGGTCAGGGCAAGAAGCTCGGCCACCTCAAGGACTGCACGCCGGTCGGCACGACGTACGGCCCGGACCTCATCGACCGCTGGAAGGGCCGGGCGTTCCAGCAGAACCCTGACTCGACCGTCTCCGTGGTCGGCTTCGAGGACGAGCAGGTCAACTGGGAGGCGAACTCCGCGCTGCTCGGCTGGCGGCAGGGCCCGGTACGCGCGATCCGCGAGGTCTGGGGCGCCGACTCCGGCACGAACGTGACCAAGACCGAGACGTACTACCGCGACGCCGACACCTACCGCTACCGCGTGCGGGTGCACCCGATCCCGCCGGACGGCCTGTACACGTCCTGGGACTACAACAAGGACGTCGCCTCGACGTACTACAACCTCGTCAAGCCCGATGGCGTGCCCATCGACGGGCACAACGACGACCAGGGATCGATCGACCAGCTGCCGACCGGCCAGCCGGCGTACTTCGACGCGCCGGACCCGACGTTCGACGTGCCGTCGGCCGTCGACCGCCCGGAGGAGGTGGCGGGCCGCGGCAGCGCCGGCGCGCTCGTCTACACCTTCGAGTTCAAGGGCGCCACGTCGGCTGCCAACGCCGCAGCGGTGCCGTACTACCGCGACGACGCCTGCCTGGACGACGGCACGGGTGACGACCCGGTGCAGCGCCCGTGGCCCGGTGAGGCCTACGAGGGAGACCCGAAGAACCGCGTGAAGAGCGGGTACGAGGCGGCCAACGGGGGCACCCCCTTCGACACGCTGAAGGCGGCGTGCCAGGCGGGCACGGCCACGCCGTTCCAGGGTGCCTTCGGCAGCC
>DATJGA010000014.1:0-11321 GCA_035495395.1 Mycobacteriales bacterium
CGCCTCACTCACCTGTGATCGCGGCTGCGCCGCTCAACCGCTTTCGATCGCCTCGGGATGCGAGCAAGCTCGCCTCCACTCGGCTCACTCAGCGGTAGTTCGTGAACTGCAGGGCGAAGTCGAAGTCCTTGGCCTTGAGCAGGGAGATGACGTCCTGCAGGTCGTCCTTCTTCTTGCCGGACACCCGCAGCTGGTCGCCCTGGATCTGCGCCTGCACGCCCTTGGGGCCCTCGTCGCGGATGACCTTCGCGACCTTCTTGGCGTTCTCCATGCTGATGCCCTCGGCCACCTTGGCGGTGATCCGGTACTCCTTGCCCGACTGCTGGGGGGCGCCGGCGTCCAGCGTCTTCAGCGAGATCTGGCGCTTCACCAGCTTCTCCTTGAACACGTCGAGGAGCGCCTTCACGCGCTCCTCGCTCTCCGCCTTGAGCACCACGTCGTCGCCGGACCAGGCGATCTCGGCACCGGTGCCCTTGAAGTCGTAGCGGGTCGCAGCCTCCTTGGCCGTCTGGTTCAGGGCGTTGTCGACCTCCTGCCGGTCGACCTTGCTCACCACGTCGAACGACGGGTCGGCCACCTGTGCCTCCTTGCTATCGTTTCCCCCGCACCAAGGCGGGTTGCCCGAGTGGTCAATGGGAGCGGACTGTAAATCCGTCGGCTTAGCCTACGAAGGTTCGAACCCTTCACCCGCCACAGGTCGCACGTCCGGCCCCGGTTCTCCACGGAGACCCGGGGCCGGTGTCGTGTAGGCTCTCGACTCGCGTTCGGTCCCGCGAGGGACCGTCCGCACGCCCCTTTAGCTCAGTCGGCAGAGCGTCTCCATGGTAAGGAGAAGGTCTACGGTTCGATTCCGTAAAGGGGCTCCAGCACCATCCCGGCGGCGTAGCTCAGTCGGTAGAGCAAACGACTCATAATCGTTGTGTCACCGGTTCAAGTCCGGTCGTCGCTACTCATGCTTTGAGGCTCGCGGACCGCGTCCGGTAGCCTTGTCCCGCACCGACGCACCCGTCGGCTCCCGACCTGAAAGCGCAGGACCCTCCGCATGGCCGCCACCGACGTCCGCCCGAAGATCACGCTGGCGTGCCAGGAGTGCAAGCACCGGAACTACATCACCAAGAAGAACCGGCGCAACGACCCCGACCGCCTGGACCTCAAGAAGTTCTGCCCCAACTGCCGCAAGCACACGGAGCACAAGGAGACGCGCTAGCCGCGTCCCGGAAGGCCGGCCCTCGACGAGAGGCCGGCCTTCGTCGTACCCGGGGTAGAACGTGTTCTAGGCTCGGGGCACGCCAGGCGAGAGGACGGCCATGCCGCTGAACCGCGACTTCATCGGGCGCAGCGCCCGCTCGAAGGAGCCCTTCGAGGTCACCCGCAACGACATCCGCCGGTTCGCGCTCGCGATCGGCGACCGGAACCCGGCGTACCTCGACCCGGAGGCCGCGAAGGCGCTCGGGCACCGCGACGTCGTGGCGCCCCCGACCTTCCTCATCTCGGCCAGCACCGGTGACGCGGGCGGCGGGTTCATCGGGGACCCGGAGCTCGGCCTCAACTACGCGATGGTCGTGCACGGCGAGGAGCGGTTCGCCTTCCACCGCCCCGTGTACGCCGGGGACGTGCTCGAGACGGTCACCACGATCGCCGACATCCGCGACGCCGGACGCAACGAGCTGATGACCCTTGTCAGCGAGGTCAGCAGCAACGGCGAGCCGGTCGCCACGGTGACCAACACCATCGTCAGCCGCGGCACCGCCGCCCCGAAGGAGGCGTGATGCCCGCGATCGGCGACGTCGAGGTCGGCACCGAGCTGCCGGCTCGCGAGTTCGTGCTCCAGCGCCCGAACCTGGTCCAGTACGCCGGGGCCAGCGGCGACTTCAACCCGATCCACTGGAACGAGCGGATCGCCACCGCCGTCGGGCTCCCGAACGTCATCGCCCACGGCATGCTCACCATGGCCACCGCCGGCCGGGTGGTGACCGACTGGGTCGGTGACCCGGGTCGCGTCGTCGAGTACGGCGTGCGCTTCTCGGCGCCGGTCGTGGTCCCCGACGACGACCAGGGCGCCACCCTCACGGTCAGCGGGACGGTCGAGGAGAAGCACGACGACGGCACCGTCGTCGTCGGCCTCACGGCCACCGTCGACGGCAACAAGGTGCTCATGGGCGCCAAGGCGGTCGTCCGGCTGGCCTGACGGGTGCTTGCCGCGGGCCCACCGGTCCCGTAGACAGCGGCGGTGACCTCCCCCCGACACAACCTCGCCCGTCGCGCCGAGGAGGTCCTCGAGCGCTTCGGGGACCGGCCCTCCCTCTGGTTCGAGGGCACCTGGCACGGCTCGGCCGACCTCGCCGCCCGCGCCCGCCGGGTCGCCGGGGGCTTCGCCGCCCTCGGGGTCCGGCCCGGCGACCGCGTCGTCGTGGTGATGGCGAACTGCCCCGAGGTCGGCATCGCCTACCAGGCCCTGTGGCGCGCGGGCGCGGTGCCCACGCCCGTGCTGTTCCTGCTCACCGAGGACGAGCTGCGGCACGTCGTCGAGGACTCGGGAGCCGTCGCCGTCGTGACGACGCCGGAGTTCCTGCCGAAGGTCGAGGCCGCCGCGGGCACCGCCCGGGTCGTGGTCGTCGGCGGGGCCGGCGGCGTCCCCTGGGAGGAGCTCGAGGCGGCGGCGGAGCTCGCCGTCGTGGACCGCGAGGGCAGCGACCTCGCCGCGCTGCTCTACACCGGCGGCACCACCGGGCGGTCCAAGGGCGTCGCGCTGACGCACGCGTCGTTGGCGGCGTCGGGCAAGGCGGTCGCCGACACCTCGCACCGCCCCGGCATCAACACGATCCTGCTCCCGCTCCCGCTCGCCCACGCCTACGGCCTGCTCGTCACCGTCGCCGGGCTGTACCCCCACGAGCCGCAGACGTCGTACCTGCTCCGCTGGTTCGACGCGGCGACCTGGGTCGCCCTGGTCGAGGAGCACCGCATCCAGCGCAGCGCCCTCGTCCCCTCGATGCTCCAGCTGCTGCTGGCCCAGCCGCTGGAGCAGCACGACCTCTCGTGCCTGGTCCGGGTGAGCAGCGGTGCGGCCCCGCTCGCGCGCGAGGTGGCCGAGGAGCTCGAGCGCCGCATCCCCTCCGTCGAGGTGGCGGAGGGCTACGGGTGCACCGAGTCGAGCGCCCTCATCAGCACCCAGCCCCCGGACGAGCGCCGGCTCGGCTCGGTGGGGCGCCCCGTCCCCGGCGTCGAGGTCCGCATCGAGCTGCCCGACGGCGGTACGGCGGAGCCCGGCCAGGACGGCGAGATCTGCGTGCGCGGCACGACGGTGATGCAGGGGTACTGGAACAGCCCCGAGGCGACCGACTTCGCCCTGCGCGACGGCTGGCTGCACACCGGCGACGTCGGGCACCTGGACGCGGACGGCTGGCTGTACGTCGTGGACCGGCTCAAGGACCTCATCATCCGCAACGGCTTCAACGTCTACCCGCGCGACGTCGAGGACGTGCTGCTGGCGCACCCGGCCGTGGTGGCTGCCGCGGTCGTCGGCCGCCCGGACCCGGCGGTGGGGGAGGAGGTGGTCGCCTTCGTCCAGCTCGGGAGCGAGGCGACGCCCGAGGAGCTCATCGCCCACGCCAGGCAGCACCTCGGCGGCCACAAGTACCCGCGCGAGGTCCGGGTGGTGGACGCCGTACCGCTGACCTCGGTGATGAAGACGGACCGGAAGGCGCTGCGCGCCCTGGTCACCCCGGGGTAGCCCCTTCGGGGGATGTTGCTCTCCGTGACCGGCCGATGGGATGCAGACCGGGGCGATCCGCGCCGGTCGGCCAGGGCTTCCTGGCGGTGGTCGCCAAGGAGGGCGCCATGTCGATCTCGCTGCGTCACCGGCGAGCGGCTCGCGACGCAGCCGCAGCACGTCCGCGTGAGGCGTTCGTCTTCTCGGGCGGCGGCTCCCTGGGCGCGGCCCAGATCGGCTCCTTGCGGGCGCTGCTCGAGGCCGGGATCCGCCCTGACGTCGTCGTCGGCTGCTCGGTGGGGGCCCTCAACGCCGCCGCCCTGGCCGTCGACCCGACGCTCGACCGCGTGCTGGAGATGGAGCGCGTGTGGCGCGGGGTCGAGCGCGAGCACGTGTTCGGCCGCAGCCGCCGGCTCGCGCCCACCCCGCTCCTCAACGCGGTACGGCGGGACGACCACCTGTACGAGCCGGAGGCGCTGCGGTCGCTGGTCCGCGCCTGGGTGCCGATCGCGGACCTGGCGGACACGGCGGTCCCGTGCCACGTCGTCACCACCGACCTCGAGCGCGGGCAGCCGGCCTGGTGGTCCTCGGGCGACCCGGTGGAGGTGCTGAGCGCGAGCGCCTGCCTGCCGGCGCTGTTCCCGCCGGTGCGGCTCGGCGACTCGCTGCACGTCGACGGCGGCGTCACCACCCCCGTACCCGTGAACCGGGCGCTCGAGCTCGGCGCGATGCGGGTGTGGGTGCTCGACGTCTCGGGCGGGATCCTGGGGCGCAAGGGGGCCCGGATGACCGCCCTCGACGTGCTGCTCCACTCGTTCGCCATCAGCCGGTCGCTGCTCGACCAGCAGGCCCCCGGGCCGCACCCCGACCAGCAGGTCGTCCGGCTCCGCCGTCCCGACGTCGGCCACCTGGAGATGCGGGACTTCTCGCAGACCAACCGGCTGCTGGCCGCCGGGTACGCCGTCGCGCGCGAGGCGCTGCACGCGCTCGAGGTCACCGCCCGCCGTACCGGGTGAGGCTCGACAGCCGCGTCCACGTTGGGTACAACTATTGTCTCAATGTCGGATGTCAACGTTGGAGCCGCACGTGCCGCACGCCCCCTGGCCCCGTCTGACCCCCCGCGACCTCGTGCTCGAGGCCGCTGACGGCCTGCCCCTGCACGCGCAGGCGCACGGTCCCGAGGACGCGCACGGCACGGTCGTGCTGCTGCACGGGTACCAGCTCTCCCAGCGGCTGTGGGGCCGGCAGGTGCACGCGCTCCGCGCCCGGCGCCCCGACCTGCGGGTGGTCACCTACGACCACCGCGGGCACGGCGGGTCCGGCCGCACCCACCCGGAGCGGGCCTCGCTCCACCAGCTCGGGCAGGACCTGCAGGCCGTCCTCGCGCAGGCCGCGCCGTCCGGCCCGGTCGTGCTCGCCGGGCACTCGATGGGCGGCATGACCGTGATGTCGTGGGCCGAGCAGCACCCGCACGAGCTCGGTGACCGGGTCACCGGGGTCGGCCTGCTCAGCACCTCCTCGGGCGGGTTGGCCGAGAACGACTTCGGGCTGCACCCGCGGCTCGCGGCGTTCGCGCACCACGCCGTGCCCCGGCTGCAGGCGTGGGTGCACCGCCGCGTGGAGCGCGGCCGCCGCCAGCCGCCCTCGCCGGGCACCCGCTGGCTGCTGTTCGGCACCGAGGCCGACCGCGCCGACGTGCGGCGCACCCAGCAGGTGCTGGACGGCACGCCCGCCGCGACCTCGGCGCACTTCTACCCGACGTTCGGCGACCACGACCGGCGGCACGCGCTGGAGCACCTGGCCCGGGTGCCGGTGCTCGTCGCCTGCGGCGACCGCGACCGCATCACGCCGCTGGCGCACAGCCACGCGCTCGCCGAGGCGCTCCCGCACGCGGCGCTGGTGGTCTACCCGGGGGCGGGGCACATGCTGATGCTCGAGCGGGCGCACGACGTGAGCCGCCGGCTGGTCGCCCTCGCCGGCGACGCGGTGCCGCAGGAGCCCGCGCTCGTCTGAGCGGCTACTGCGCCTCGGACAGCAGGGCCGCGAGCCGCTCGACGCCCTTCTCGAGGTCGGCGTCACCGAGCGCGTACGAGAGCCGGAAGTACCCCGGGGTCCCGAAGGCCTCCCCGGGCACCACGGCGACGCCCACCTCGTCGAGCACCTGCTCCGCGAGCTCGGCCGACGACGTGATCGTCCGGCCGCGCAGCCGCTTGCCGAGCAGGCCCTTCACCGACGGGTACGCGTAGAACGCGCCCTGCGGCTCGGGGCACTCGACGCCCGGGATCTCGCGCAGCAGCTTGACCATGGTCTGCCGGCGCCGGTCGAAGGCCTCCCGCATCTCCGCCACCGCCGACAGGTCGCCGCTCACCGCGGCCAGGGCGGCGCGCTGGGAGACGTTGGCGACGTTCGACGTGGCGTGCGACTGCAGGTTGGTGGCCGCCTTGACGACGTCCTCCGGCCCGATCAGCCAGCCCACCCGCCAGCCGGTCATCGCGTAGGTCTTCGCGACCCCGTTGACGACGACGCACTGCTGCGCCAGCTCCGGTACGGCGACCGGCATCGACACGTGCTCCGCCCCGCCGTACACGAGGTGCTCGTAGATCTCGTCGGCGACCACCCAGATGCCGTGCTCGAGCGCCCAGCGCCCGACCGCCTCGACCTCCTCGGGCGAGGCGACCGCGCCGGTGGGGTTCGAGGGCGAGCACCACAGCAGCACCTTGGTGCGCTCGGTCCGCGCCGCCTCGAGCTGCTCCACGGTGACCCGGTAGCCCTGCTCCTCGGTGGTGATGACGTCGACCGGGACACCGCCGGCCAGCCGCACCGCCTCCGGGTACGTCGTCCAGTACGGCGCCGGGAGCAGCACCTCGTCGCCCGGGTCGAGCAGCGCGGCGAAGGCCTCGTAGACCGCCTGCTTGCCGCCGTTCGTGACGAGGACCTGCGAGGCGGCGACCTGGTACCCGCTGTCGCGCTGCGTCTTGGCGGCGATGGCGGCCTTGAGCTCGGGCAGGCCGCCGGCCGGCGTGTAGCGGTGGTTGGCCGGGTCTGAGCAGGCCGCGACGGCGGCCGCGACGATCGCGGGGGGCGTCGGGAAGTCGGGCTCGCCGGCGCCGAAGCCGACGACGTCCTCGCCGGCGGCCTTCTTGGCCTTGGCCTTGGCGTCGACGGCCAGCGTGGCGGACTCGGCGATGCTGCCGATGCGGTGGGACACACGTCGGGTGGGGGCAGGAGCCATGCCTCCATGGTCCCAGGCGCGGGCAACCGCGTTCGCGCCGGGGACGGCTTGGGAGCCGAGGCCGGCAAGCCCTACACTTGTCCGTCTGGGGCCCGACGCCTCCGCTCCGGCGCGCCCGCGCTCCGGCACGAGGTGTGGCGGACCTAGGGGTGTAGCTCAGATGGCCAGAGCGCCGGTCTCCAAAACCGGATGTCGCAGGTTCGACTCCTGTCACCCCTGCAGGACCGGCACCGCCCGACCCGACCGAGACGAGGACACGCAGTGAGCGAGAGCGCAGGGACCGCGACCGCGGCCCGTGGCGACGACGCGCGCGGCCCGAAGAAGGCACGGCGACCGGGTCCGATCGGTCGCGTGACGACGTACGTCCGCCAGGTCGCCTCCGAGCTGCGCAAGGTCATCTGGCCCACGCGCAAGGAGCTGGTCACCTACACGAGCGTCGTGCTCGTCTTCGTGGTGATCATGGTGAGCATCGTGGCCGTCTTCGACTTCGCCTTCACCAAGGCCGTCCTCGCCGTGTTCGGCAAGTAGGCACCCATGACCGAGCAGCAGGCTGGACCCATGAGCGACGAGCAGGACGGACAGGACGTGACGGTGACCGACCAGGCCGAGACCGAGGGCGCCCCCGAGGGCACCGAGGAGGCCGCAGCGGTGGCTGCCGAGGAGCCTGCCGAGGCCCCCGTGGAGGAGGTCGTGGCCGAGGCCGCGCCCGAGCCCGAGCCCGTCGTCGAGGCGGCGCCCGAGCCCGTCGCGGACGAGCCGGCCGACCCGGCGGACGAGCTGCGGCAGTCGCTGTCCGGCCTCGTCGGGGACTGGTACGTCGTGCACTCCTACGCCGGCTACGAGAACAAGGTGAAGACCAACCTCGAGAGCCGGATCTCCTCCCTCAACATGGAGGACTACATCTTCCAGATCGAGGTGCCTCAGGAGGAGGTCACCGAGATCAAGAACGGCCAGAAGAAGCAGGTCGTCCGCAAGAAGCTCCCCGGGTACCTGTTCGTGCGCATGGAGCTCACCGACGAGTCCTGGTCCGCGGTCCGCAACACCCCGGGGGTCACCGGCTTCGTCGGGCACACCTCGCGCCCCACGCCGCTGACCGTCGACGAGGTCGTGGCGATGATCGCCCCGCCGAAGAAGAAGGTCGTCGTGGCCCAGAAGGCCGTCGACTTCGAGGTCGGCGAGTCCATCCAGGTCACCGACGGGCCGTTCGCGACCCTGCCGGCGACCATCAACGAGATCAACCTCGACAGCCAGAAGCTCAAGGTGCTGGTGTCGATCTTCGGCCGCGAGACGCCGGTCGAGCTGTCCTTCAACCAGGTCGCGAAGCTCTAGCCCCGCGCCGTTCTCAGGAAACCGAACATGCCTCCCAAGAAGAAGATCGCCGGCTACATCAAGCTCCAGATCAAGGCCGGGGCCGCCACGCCCGCGCCGCCCGTCGGACCGGCCCTCGGCCAGCACGGCGTGAACATCATGGAGTTCTGCAAGGCCTACAACGCTGCGACCGAGTCGCAGCGCGGCGACATCGTGCCGGTGGAGATCACGGTCTACGAGGACCGCTCCTTCACCTTCGTCACGAAGACGCCGCCGGCCGCCCGCATGATCCTCAAGGCCGCCGGCCTCGAGAAGGGCTCGTCGACCCCGCACAAGGTCAAGGCCGGCAGCATCACCGCCGCCCAGGTCCGCGAGATCGCGACGACCAAGATGCCCGACCTCAACGCCAACGACCTCGAGGCCGCGGCGAAGATCATCGAGGGCACCGCCCGGCAGATGGGCATCACCGTCACCGGCTGAGGCCGGTCGCACGCAGCACCACCCGTGGGAGGGGTCCGGACCGTCCGGCCCCGCGAGCACCACTATCCACGCCGGCTCCGCCGGAGCGCGTGGAGGAAGGCACCACCATGAAGCGCAGCAAGGCGTACAACGCCGCGGCCGCGAAGGTCGACGGCGACAAGGTCTACAGCCCGCTCGAGGCCGCCCGGCTGGCCAAGGAGACGAGCACCACCAAGTACGACGCCACCGTCGAGGTCGCGATGCGCCTCGGGGTCGACCCGCGCAAGGCCGACCAGATGGTCCGCGGCACCGTGAACCTGCCGCACGGCACCGGCAAGACCGCCCGCGTCATCGTCTTCGCCCAGGGCGACAAGGCCGCCGAGGCGCTCGCCGCCGGTGCGGACGAGGTCGGCGCCGACGAGCTCATCGACAAGGTGGCCGCCGGCTTCGTCGACTTCGACGCCGCCGTGGCGACGCCCGACATGATGGGCAAGGTCGGCAAGGTCGCCCGCGTGCTCGGTCCCCGTGGCCTCATGCCGAACCCGAAGACCGGCACCGTCACCGCCGACGTCACCAAGGCCGTGAACGACATCAAGGGCGGCAAGGTCAACTTCCGCGTCGACAAGCAGGCCAACCTGCACCTCGTCATCGGCAAGGCGTCCTTCGACGAGACCAAGCTCGTGGAGAACTACGCCGCGGCGCTCGACGAGATCAGCCGGGCCAAGCCGGCCACGGCCAAGGGCAAGTACCTCAAGAAGATCGTCTTCACGACGACGATGGGCCCCGGCATCCAGGTCGACCCTGCCAAGACGCGCAACCTGCTCGACGACTCCGCCGACCAGTCGGCGCTCAAGGGCAGCTAGCAGCACCACCCGCAGGCTGCCGGGGCCGGTCCGTCCCGTCCTGGCAGCCGGCGGGGCCGGCCGACCCGATCGGCTGCTAGCCTTGTCACAGCCAAAGACCGCAGGTCGCCCTCCTCGCTCGCGAGGAAGGCAGAAGGTCCCGCTCCGGCGGGCGACCCGCGCAGGCGTGCACCTCAGCCAGACCCGAGCCCGCTCGGTCCCTCTGACGCCCCGTGCCGCGACTGCGCCGGGGCGTCTCGTCGTCCCGGGCCCCGGCCGGCGCCGCCAGAGAGGAACCCCATGACCGAGACGGTCACCCACAAGCGGGCGACGGTCCGCCCCGACAAGGGCGACACCGTGGCCGAGCTGACCGAGAGCTTCTCGTCCTCGACCGCGGCTGTCCTCACGGAGTACCGCGGGCTCACCGTGAAGCAGCTCAAGGAGCTGCGGCGCGCGCTGGGCGCGGACACGACGTACGCCGTCGTCAAGAACACGCTGACCACCATCGCCGCGCGCAACGCCGGCCTCGCGGGCCTCGACGCCCTGCTCGCCGGGCCGACCGCCGTCGCGTTCGTCAAGGGCGACCCGGTCGCCGCCGCCAAGGGCCTGCGCGACTTCGCCAAGGCCAACCCCGCCCTGGTGGTCAAGGGCGGCGTCATGGACGGCAAGGCGCTGTCCGCCGACGAGATCAAGAAGCTCGCCGACCTCGAGTCGCGCGAGGTGCTGCTGGCCAAGCTGGCCGGCGCCATGAAGGCCTCGCTCACGCAGGCCGTCTACCTGTTCGCCGCTCCGCTCTCGCAGGCCGCCCGCGCGCTGGGTGCCCTCGAGGCGAAGGCGCAGCAGGACCCCTCCGTCCTCGCAGGTGGAGCCGGTACGCCGGCCGCTGCCGTCGAGGAGGCCGCTGAGCCGACGGCGGAGACCGTCGAGGACGCGGCAGCCGATGTCGTCGCCGAGGAGACCCCCGAGGTCGCCGAGGCGAGCACCGAGGAGACCGCAGCCGCCGAGGCGCCCGAAGCCACGGCCGGCGAGGACAGCGAGACCACTGAGTAACCGGCTCCGGCCGACACCCACGCCCTCGGGCACCAGTACGCCGGACGCCGGCAACAACCAGAAGGAGACGCCACCATGGCGAAGCTCAGCACCGACGAGCTGCTCGAGCAGTTCAAGGAGATGTCCCTCATCGAGCTCTCTGAGTTCGTGAAGCAGTTCGAGGAGACCTTCGGCGTCACCGCCGCCGCTCCCGTCGCCGTGGCCGCCGCCCCGGCTGCCGGTGGTGGCGCCGCCGCCGCCGAGGAGACCGCGGACCAGGACGAGTTCGACGTCATCCTCGAGGACGCCGGCGACAAGAAGATCCAGGTCATCAAGGAGGTGCGCACGCTCACGAACCTCGGTCTGAAGGAGGCCAAGGACCTCGTGGACGGCGCCCCCAAGCCGGTCCTGGAGAAGGCCAACAAGGAGACCGCCGAGAAGGCGAAGGCGGCCCTCGAGGGCGCCGGCGCCAAGGTCACCGTCAAGTAAGCAGCGCGTTCCCCGGACGGGGCGGTCCTCCCAGCACGGGAGGGCCGCCCCGCCCGCGTTGCGCGCCGGGCACGGCGCGGATGCGGCTTTGTTACCCGCCGGTCAACACCTCCGGGGCAAACCCCCGTATCCTCGGCACCCGGCGTGTGGGTACGGTCACACGGGCAGAGTTCGGCCAAGCGGAGCCACACAGGAGCGGAGCAGCCAGTGGGTGTCGAGATCCGCGTGGAGCACCTCACCAAGCGGTTCGGTC
>DATJGA010000015.1:0-5209 GCA_035495395.1 Mycobacteriales bacterium
CCGCCTCGCGGGCCGCGGCCACCACCGGCGGCACCGGCGCGTCGATCGAGGTGGAGTCCATCGGGTCGTGCCCGGACATGGCCTCGTGCAGCAGCGCCGCGTCGAGGACCGTGCGCGCGCAGGGGCCGGCCTGGTCCAGGCTCGACGAGAACGCCACCAGGCCGTAGCGGCTGACCCCGCCGTACGTCGGCTTCACGCCGACGGTGCCGGTGACGCTGGCGGGCTGGCGGATGGAGCCGCCCGTGTCGGTGCCGATCGCGAGCGGCGCCTGGTACGACGCGAGCGCCGCGCTCGACCCGCCGCCGCTGCCGCCGGGGATCCGCGAGAGGTCCCAGGGGTTGCTGGTGGGTCCGTAGGCGCTGTGCTCGGTCGAGGAGCCCATCGCGAACTCGTCCATGTTCGTCTTGCCGAGGATGACGACGCCGGCCTCCTTGAGGCGCCGCGTCACCGTCGCGTCGTACGGCGGTCGCCAGCCCTCGAGGATCCGGCTGCCGCAGGTGGTGGGGACGCCCTCCATGGTGAGGACGTCCTTGAGCGCCAGCGGCACGCCGGCGAGCGGACCGGTCAGCTCGCCCGCGTCGACGCGCTTGGCCTGGGCGAGGGCGCCCTCGGCGTCGACGTGCAGGAAGGCGTGGACCTGGCCGTCGACCCGCGCGATGCGGTCGAGGTGCGCCTGGGCCACCTCCACCGCGCTGGTGCTGCGGTCCCGGATCGCGGCTGCCGTCTCCGCTGCGGTCAGCCGGGTGAGGTCGCTCATGCCTCCTCGCCGAGGATGCGGGGCACGCGGAAGCGGCCGTCCTCCGCGGCGGGCGCCCCGGCCAGCACCTTGTCCCGCGGCAGCGAGGGCACCACGACGTCGGGGCGCGTGACGTTCTCCAGCGGCACCGCGTGGCTGGTCGGCGGCACGTCCGCGGCGTCGGTGACCTCGGCGATCTGGGCGACGGCACCGAGGATGACGTCGAGCTGACCGGCCAGCCGGTCGAGCTCGGCGTCGTCGAGGGCGAGCCGCGCCAGTCGCGCGAGGTGCGCGACCTCCTCGCGGGTGATCTCAGGCATGGTCCGAGCCTAGTGACCCGGCACCACCGCGTTCCCGGGGCCGACCCGCCGTCGTTACGGCCACGCAACACGGAGCCGTCATGATGCGGGCATGTCGTACTTGCTCCGCGTGGTGCTCCCCGACCGGCCCGGCATGCTGGGCGCGATCGCGACGGCGCTCGGCGACGCGGGGGCCGACATCGTCAGCCTCGACGTCGTCGAGCGCGGACCGGACGGCGCCGTCGACGACCTGCTCGTGCAGCTGCCGCCCGGAGGGCTCGCGGACAGCCTCATCACCGCCGCCCGCTCGGTGCCCGGTGTCGTCGTGGAGTCGCTGCGGCCGTACCTCGGCGCGGACGACCTGCACCGCGACCTCGAGCTGGTCGACGAGCTCGCCGCCGCTCCGCACCAGGCGCTGCAGCTGCTCGTCGACCACGCGCCGGGCGTGTTCCGCGCGGGGTGGGCGCTGCTCGTCGGGCCGGCCGGGGTCGCGGCGCGCTCCGCGGGCGCGCCCGAGGCCGACGAGCTCGACCTACCGCCGGTGACCGCCCCACGCCGGGTGCTCAGCACCGAGCCGTGGGTCCCGGCCCGGTGGCACGACCTCGGGGTGGAGCTCGCGGTCGCCCCCGCGGGTCCCACGGCGACGGTCCTGCTCGGCCGGCCGGGCGGGCCGAGGTTCCGCGACTCCGAGGTGATGCGGCTGGCCCACCTCGCCGGCATCGCGGTCACCGTGCTCGGCACGGTCGAGGTCGGTCAGTAGGCGACCGGCGTCGCCAGCCGCTCGGACAGCCAGGGCTCCAGCTCCGCGGGCGGCAGCGGCCGGGACAGCGCCCAGCCCTGCACCCGGTCGCAGCCGAGCTCGGCGAGCAGCCGCCAGGTGGCGACGTCCTCCACGCCCTCGGCGACGACGCGCACCCCGAGGCCGCGCCCCAGGTTGATGACGGAGGTGACGATCGCCAGGTCCCGAGGGTCCTGCGCCATCCGGGACACGAACGAGCGGTCCACCTTGATCTCGCTGACCGGCAGCTGGCGCAGCTGGCCCAGCGAGGACCACCCGGTGCCGAAGTCGTCGAGCGACAGGGAGATGCCGGCGGCGAGGAGCTGCTTGAGGGCGGTGCGGGCCCGGGTGGAGTCCGCGAACAGCGAGCCCTCGGTGAGCTCCAGCTGCACCGCGTCCGGCGGCAGCCCGTTGCGCTCCAGCGCCTGGAGGACGTCCCCGACGAAGCTCTCGTTGCCGAGGTCCTTCACGGTGATGTTCAGGGCCATGCACAGGTCCCAGCCGCGTGCCCGCCAGAGCGCGAGCTGCCGCAGGGACGTGTCGAGCAGCCACGTCGTCATCGGCGTGATGAGGCCGGACCGCTCGGCGAGCGGGATGAAGCCGTCCGGCAGGACGAGGCCGAGCTCAGGGTGCTGCCAGCGCACCAGCGCCTCGCAGCCGACGACCTCCCCGGTCCGGGCGTCGGCCTTCGGCTGGTAGTGCAGCAGCAGCTCGTCCTGCTCGAGCGCCCGCCGGAACGCCCCGAGCAGGACGAGCCTGCCCGGTGTGTTCGGGTCGCGGGCCGGGTCGTACACCTCGACCTGGCCGCTCTCCTTGGACAGGTACATCGCCACGTCGGCCCGCTTGAGCAGCTCCTCGAGGTCGTCCCCGTGGTCGGGCGAGACCGCGATGCCGGTGCTGGCGGAGACCTCGACGAGCAGGCCCTCGAGGGAGAACGGCTCCGACAGCGCCTCGCGCGCCCGCTGCGCGGCGTGCTCCGCCGCCTCCTGGTCGGCCTCCTCCAGCACGAGCGCGAACTCGTCGCCCCCGAGCCGGGCGACGACGTCGTGCGGCCGGACGCAGGAGACGAGCCGGCGCGCGACGGCGACGAGCAGCTGGTCGCCCACGTGGTGGCCGAGGGTGTCGTTGACCTGCTTGAACAGGTCGAGGTCGAGCAGCACGAGCGCGACCTGCCCCTGCGAGACCCGCTCGCTGAGCTGCTTGCGGTTGGCGAGCCCGGTGAGCGCGTCGCTCATCGCCTGCCGCTCGCTGCGGACCCCCAGCGCGCCCGCTGCGTACACCGCGGCCAGCGGCGGGAGGAGGAGCGGCACGTACGCCGGGCCCGCCTGCATGGTCATCGCGACGAGCGGTGCGAACGCGAGCAGACCACCGGTGGTGAGGACCTCGTACACCATCCCGCCGCCCAGGACGTCCTTGACGCAGACCCCGCTGCGCAGGGCGATGGCCTTGGCGACGAGCACCTCGTTGACGACGAAGAAGGCGATGCCGCCGGCGAGCGCCCGCAGCAGGTCGTGGCTGGTGAGGTCGCGGGGGTGCAGCGGTCCGGCGGTGTGCCCGAGCAGCGCCAGCACGGCCCAGGCCGCCGTCCACGACAGGACGTACTGGCCGACGTTGAAGGCGGTGCGCCACAGCGCCTTGCTCCGCCACACGTCGCTGACCAGCACCGCGACGGTCTGCAGCAGCAGCGCGACCGTGAGGTCGTAGCGCAGGAGCATCGCGAACACGAACGCCGTCGACAGCGCGATCCCGTTGACGTCGCGGGCGCCCGGGAAGAACAGCGGCCGGATCTCGCCGACGAGCAGCAGCCCGGCCGCCACCCAGCAGGCCGTCTCGAGGTGCAGCAGGCTCGGCAGGTGGCCGAGCAGCAGGACCAGGCCCAGCACCGACCAGCCGAGCGCGGTGACCGAGAGGACGAACACGCGGAACAGCGTCTGCGACGGCCCGGCCATCTCGTTGCGCGGATCCGTGCGCGGCGTGCTGCTGAGCACGTCCGACCCCCTACTGCTCGGCCCGGGACGCGGGCCACCCGTTCCGTTGTCGGAGCGGCCGGGCACGTTCTCCACCTCCGAGAGGGCTAGGACTGGCTTACTGCGGTTCGTCCGCTTGGCCCAGGACCGTCGCGAGCGCCCGTGCGGCGTCGGGGCCCTGGTCGAGCAGCACCGCGAAGCCGTCGTCGTCGAGGACCGGGAGGCCCAGCTTCAGGGCCCTTTCGTACTTGCTGGCGCCCGGGTCCGCACCCACCACGACGAAGTCTGTCTTCTTCGACACACTCCCCGTCACCTTGCCGCCCCGCTCCTGGACGGCCTCCGTCGCGCCGTCCCGGCTGTACGACGACAGCGTTCCCGTGACGACGACGGTCACGCCCTCGAGGGGCCGCGGTCCCTCGTCGCCGGCCTCGTCCGCGGTGCGGACGCCGGCGGCCTGCCACTTGGCGACGATCTCGCGGTGCCAGTCGACGGCGAACCAGTCCACGACCGCCTGCGCGATGGTCGGGCCGACGCCCTCCACGACGGCCAGCTCGTCCTCGGACGCGGAGGCGATGCGGTCGAGGTCGCGGAAGGCGCGGGCCAGCTCGCGCGCGGCTGTCGGGCCGACGTGCCGGATCGACAGCGCGACGACGACCCGCCACAGCGGCCGCTCCTTCGCCACCTGCAGGTTGGCCAGCAGCTTCGCGCCGTTCGCGCTCAGCGCGCCGTCCTTGGTGCGGAAGAACTCGGTGCGCAGCAGCGCCTCCTCGTCGAGGGCGAACAGGTCGCCCTCGTCGGTGATCACGCCGTCCTCGAGCAGCGCCTCGGCGGCCTGGAAGCCGAGCCCCTCGATGTCGAACGCGCCACGACCGGCGACCGCGAACACCCGCTCCCGGAGCTGGCTGCGGCAGGTGCGCGCGTTCGGGCAGCGCAGGTCGACGTCGCCCTCCTTCGCCGGCGCGAGTCGGGTGCCGCACGCGGGGCAGTGGGTCGGCATGACGAACGCGCGCTCGCTGCCGTCCCGTAGCGCCGCCACCGGGCCGAGCACCTCGGGGATGACGTCGCCGGCCCGCCGCACGACGACGGTGTCGCCGATGAGGACGCCCTTGCGGGCGACCTCCTGCGCGTTGTGCAGGGTCGCCATCCCGACCATCACGCCCCCGACGTGCACCGGCTCGAGGACGGCGAACGGCGTGGCCCGGCCGGTGCGGCCGACGTTGACGAGGATGTCGTTGAGCTTGGTGGTCGCCTCCTCCGGCGGGTACTTGAACGCGATCGCCCACCGGGGCGCCTTGCTCGTGGACCCGAGCCGGCGCTGCAGCGCCACCTGGTCGATCTTCACCACGACGCCGTCGATGTCGTGCTCGACGTCGTGCCGGTGCTCGCCCCAGTGCTGGACGTACCCGAGGACGCCGTCGAGGTCGTCGAA
>DATJGA010000016.1:0-4195 GCA_035495395.1 Mycobacteriales bacterium
GTAGGTGACGCCGACGGGCAGCTCGCCCGCGAAGGACGGCAGGACGAGGCCGCCGAGGACGGCGGTCAGCGAGGCGGCGAGGACGGTACGGCGCACGGGGGTCTCCCAGGAGCTCGGACGGGTTTGTGCACCGATCCTTGCTAATCCCACGCATCCGATCAAGTGGGCCCCCCGGGGATCGAACCCGGAACCCGCGGATTACCTGCCACTACCGGTTTCCCGGCCGCCCCGTCGCCGCGGCGTTTGTGGTCTGGACTCTCTCTTCACCGGGGGGCGGTCTCCCGCTCCTGACGGTGTCGCCCGTCGAGTCTCTACACCTTCCGCCAGGTCGCCCTGCCGGCTTGGCTCGGGATCGCCTCGCCGGACGGGTCCGGCAGGGGGTTCCCCGAGTTTGAGCGATGTTCCACCGACCGTTTCCGACCGGCGCTCCCATTGTGAAAGTCCGCTGCTCTGCCAGTTGAGCTAGAGGCCCTGGCAGTCGCGAAGCCTAACCGCGATCAGGACGCCCTGCGCCTCAGCGGGAGTTGGAGAGCTCGAGCTGCCAGCGCCAGGAGCTGTGGTCGTCGGCGTTCCACCAGCTCGTGAGCACGCCGATCTCCCCGCCCGGCAGGAGCACCGGACTGCCCAGGTCCTGCTCGGTCGGCCACAGCGACTCGCGGGTCACCTGGTCGCCGTCGATCCGCAGCCGGGCCATCGGCGTGGGCTCCTCGCCGGCGAGGCCCTCGCCGCGCGCGACCACCCGCTCCGCCTCGTCCCGCACGACGACGTCGACCTTCTCGGGCAGCGAGTGCGCCAGCATCACGTCGCCGGCCGCCGCGAGGCCGCGCGCGAACTCGGTGCCGAGCATCCCGCCGTCCGGGTTCCGCAGCTCCCACACGTAGTCCATGCCGGGCCCCTACCCGCTGGCTCGCCGGTCACCCAGGAGCGACCCCGTCGGCCAGCGCCACGAAGTCGAGGACGACGTCCACCTCGGGGTGCACCCTCAGCAGCAGCAGCCTCGGGGGCTGGATCCCGAAGTCCCGGATGTCGAGTCTCAGGGAACCGTGCAGCCGCAGCTCCCGTCCGGAGTCCACGGAGACCCCGGCGAGCCCCTCCACCGGACAGGTCCTGCCGCGCATCACCACCTCGCCGCGCATCCGGTACCCGCCGTCCGCGGGATGGATCTCGGTGAGCCGGGCGACGGCCCTCGGGTAGCGCTGGGTGTCGAGCCGGAGGTCCATCTCGCGATCGAGGTACGCGTCGCCCTTGAGCGCCTGCATCTCGAGCTGCACCAGGCCGCTCGCCGGCTCGGCCAGGTCCAGCGCCCCCTGGCTGACGGTGGCCTCGACGTGGCCGGTCACCGGCCCCGAGCGGGTGATCGGGTGCAGGGTCGACCGGGCCCGCACGGTCAGCAGCGACCGGTGCGGCTGGATCACGAACGTGGTCACCCGACGCCCCCCAGTCGAGAGAGGCGTCATCATGACCCGGCCGGCCGGTCATCGGCCAGACCTGCCCGAGGAAGGCGTCGGTCAGGCCGGGACGCGCTCCGGTACGGCGAGAGCCGGCCCGGTCGGCACGGCGCGCCACCGGCGTACCTCGCGCGTGACGAGCCCGAGCCCCTCCATCCCCGGGAGCCGGTGCAGCTTGGCGTCCAGCGACGCGACCGCGCGGTCGCCCTCCGCACCGCTCAGCAGGTGCTGCACGAGGAAGGCGGTCTCCTCCTTCGGCACCACCCCCGCGCCCACCGGCGCCCAGAGCTTGTCGAGGGCGAACCGCACCAGCCGACGGGCCCGGGGACTGGCAGCCAGCCGCTCCCGGGCCTCGGTCGCGTAGAACGCGATGTGCCGTGACTCCTGGCGCGAGATCCGCTCCAGCAGCTCGCCGAGGACGGGGTGCGGCTCCAGGGAAGAGAGCCGCTGGTACCCGACCTGCGTCGACCACTCGTTGAGCGCGCCCCACGTCATGTGCACCGCGACGAAGTCCTTGCGCGCGAGGACCGACCCGGCGGTGGTCAGCAGCGGGCCCAGCCGGTCCTTGAACCCGAGCCCCGCGCGCACCGAGGCGACGCGGTCGTCGCCGGCAGCGAGGCCGTGCGCGGCGAGCACGCGGCCCAGCGCGACGCCGTGCCACTGCTCCTCCCACGCCCAGGTGGTGAGGAACGTCGTGATGCGGGGGTCGCGGTGCGACTCGGTGAGCAGCAGGTCCCGCAGGTAGCAGACCGTGTGGCTCTCGATGTCGGCCATGTACCGCAGGCAGCGCAGCGTCTCGGGGCTCAAGGGCGAGTCCGCGAAGGCGTGCTCGAGGTCGAGGTCGTCGACCTCGACGGGACGGGACGTGCGGGCGAACTCCATGACGTCAAGCACACGAGGCTTTCGCGGACCGACCCCGATCGGTTCGGCCGCGCTGCTAGACATGGGGCCATGAAGGCACTCGTGAAGCTGCGCCCCGAGGAGGGCTTGTGGCTCACCGACGTCCCGGAGCCGGAGCACGGCCGCGACGACGTCCTCATCAAGGTGCTGCGCACCGGGATCTGCGGCACCGACCTGCACATCCAGTCGTGGGACCCGTGGGCGCAGGCGCACGTGCCGACACCCCTGGTGGTCGGCCACGAGTTCGTCGGCGAGGTCGTCGCGGTGGGGGTCGACGTACAGGACCTGGACGTGGGCGACATCGTCTCCGGCGAGGGTCACCTGGTCTGCGGGCGCTGCCGCAACTGCATGGCCGGCCGGCGGGTGCAGTGCGCGCGCACCAAGGGCATCGGCGTCAACCACCCCGGCTGCTTCGCCGAGCTCATCGCGATGCCGGCGACCAACGTGTGGCGGCACCCCGCGGGCATCGACCTCGACGTGGCCGGGATCTTCGACCCGTTCGGCAACGCGGTGCACACCGCGCTGAAGTTCCCGGTGCTCGGGGAGGACGTGCTCATCACCGGCGCCGGCCCGATCGGGCTGATGGCGGCGATCGTCGCCAAGCACGCCGGTGCGCGGCACGTCGTGATGACCGACGTGAGCGACTACCGCCTGGAGCTGGCGCGGAAGATCGGCGTCGACCTCGCCGTCGACGTCCGTACGACGACCCTGGCCCAGGCGCAGGAGCAGCTCGGGATGCGCGAGGGCTTCGACGTCGGCCTGGAGATGTCCGGCAACCCGAGCGCCCTGCGCGACATGCTCGACAACATGACGCACGGCGGCGGCGTGGCGCTGCTCGGCCTGCCGTCCGAGGACTTCGCCATCGACTGGTCGAAGGTCATCTTCAACATGATCACGCTCAAGGGCGTGTACGGCCGGGAGATGTTCGAGACCTGGTACGAGATGTCGGTGCTCATCGAGAGCGGGCTCGACATCACGCCGGTCATCACGCACCGGTACGACGCCGAGGACTTCGAGACCGCGTTCGCGACCGCCCGCTCGGGCGCCTGCGGCAAGGTGGTGCTGCGCTGGGCGTGAGCCCGGCTGCACCCGGACTGGAGGAGAGCCGTGTTCGGCACCGTTCGTGACGACTTGCGCACGACGCTCGACGAGATCCGCGCCGCGGGCCTCTACAAGAGCGAGCGCGTCATCGACACGCCGCAGAGCCCGCACGTCACCGTGGCGAGCGGCGACGTGCTCAACCTCTGCGCCAACAACTACCTCGGCCTCGCCGACCACCCGGCCCTCGTCGCGGCCGCGAAGGACGCGCTCGACCGCTGGGGCTACGGCATGGCGAGCGTGCGCTTCATCTGCGGCACGCAGACGGTGCACAAGGACCTGGAGGAGCGGCTCACCGCGTTCCTCGGCACCGAGGACACCACCCTCTACTCCTCGTGCTTCGACGCCAACGGCGGGCTGTTCGAGACGGTCCTCGGCGAGCAGGACGTCGTCATCTCCGACGCCCTCAACCACGCGTCGATCATCGACGGCATCCGGCTGTCCAAGGCCGGCCGGCGGCGGTACGCCAACCGCGACATGACCGAGCTCGAGGACCAGCTCAAGGAGGCGCGCGCCGGCGGGGCCCGCCGCATCATGATCGCGACCGACGGCGTCTTCTCGATGGACGGCCACGTCGCGCCGCTGCGCGAGATCTGCGACCTGGCGGACGCCCACGACGCGATGGTGATGGTCGACGACTCGCACGCCGTCGGCTTCGTCGGGGAGAACGGCCGCGGCAGCCACGAGCTCGCCGGCGTGATGGACCGGGTCGACGTCCTCACCGGCACCCTGGGCAAGGCCCTCGGCGG
>DATJGA010000017.1:0-2064 GCA_035495395.1 Mycobacteriales bacterium
GAGAAGGCGCACCCGGACGTCTTCGACGTGCTGCTGCAGGTGCTCGACGACGGCCGGCTCACCGACGGCCAGGGCCGCACGGTCGACTTCCGCAACACGATCCTCGTGCTCACCTCGAACCTCGGCTCGGTGTTCACCACCGACCCGCTGCTCACGCCCGACCAGCGGCGCGAGCGCGTGCTGGAGGTCGTGCGCGGGACCTTCAAGCCGGAGTTCCTCAACCGGCTCGACGAGATCGTCGTCTTCGACGCGCTCGGCACGGACGAGCTCACCCGGATCGTCGACCTGCAGGTCGCGCTGCTGGCCCAGCGGCTCGCCGACCGGCGGCTGACGCTCACCGTCACCGACGCGGCCAAGGAGTGGCTGACCCTCACCGGGTACGACCCGCTCTACGGCGCGCGGCCGCTGCGGCGGCTGGTGCAGAAGGCGATCGGCGACCGGCTGGCGCGGGCGCTGCTCTCCGGCGAGGTCCGTGACGGCGACGAGGTGGTCGTCGACCGCAAGGACGACGACCTCGTCCTCCTCCCCGGCTAGCCTGCTGTCCGTGACCGACCGCGACGCGCTGCTGTCCCTCGTCAAGAACAACTCGATCGTGCACGGCAGGGTGACCTTGTCGTCCGGCCGCGAGGCCGACTACTACGTGGACCTGCGCCGCACCACGCTCTCCGCGGAGGGCGCGCCCCTGGTCGGGCGGGTCATGCTCGAGCTGACCCAGGACCTCGACTTCGACGCCGTCGGCGGCCTGACCATGGCTGCAGATCCCATTGCCACGGCGATGCTGCACCAGGCCGCGGCGCAGGGCCGCCGGCTCGACGCGTTCGTCGTCCGCAAGGAGGCGAAGGCCCACGGGCTGCAGCGCCGCATCGAGGGGCCGGACATCGCGGGCCGGCGCGTCCTCGTCGTGGAGGACACCACGACGACGGGTGGCTCCCCGCTGAGCGCGCTGGCCGCCGTACGGGAGGCGGGGGCGGTGCCGGTGGGCGTCGCGACCATCGCCGACCGCGACACCGGTGCGGGCGAGAAGATCGAGGCCGAGGGCGTGCCGTACCGCTTCGTGTACTCGCTCGCGGACCTCGGTCTTGCCTGAGGCCGCGTTCCCCCTGCTCGTCCTGGGCCTCGTCGGCCTGGTCGGGCTGGTCGGCTGGTGGTCGTGGGCGCAGGCCAAGAAGCGGCGCGAGCTGTTCCAGCAGTTCGCGCTCGGCCAGGGCTGGCGCTGGACGGCCCGCGCGGACTCCTGGTGCGAGCGCTTCCAGGGCACCCCGTTCGGCGCCGGCGACCACCGGAGGGCGCTGAACGTCCTCGAGGGCGAGTTCCGGGAGCGCCCGATGGCGGCGTTCGACTACTCGTACCAGACGCACAGCACCGACTCGAAGGGCAACACCACCACCCAGACCCACCGGTACGCGATCTGCGCGCTCGCCATGCCGGCCCCGCTCCCCGAGCTCGAGCTGGTGCCCGAGGGGTTCCTCGGCCGGGTCGGCACGATGCTCGGGATGCAGGACATCGAGCTCGAGAGCGAGGACTTCAACCGCCGCTTCCGGGTGCGGTGCACCGAGCCCAAGCTCGCGTACGACGTGCTGCCCGCCAGGACCATGGAGGCGCTGCTCGCCCGTCCGGCCCTGCACGTGCGGCTGTCGGGCACCGACGCCCTGTGCTGGGAGGGCGGCGCGCACAGCCCGTCGGAGCTGCTCGCCCGCCTCGACACCCTCAGCGCCCTGCTCGACGGGGTGCCGGCGTTCGTCTGGTCCGACCGGAAGGGCACTGCACCGTGACCGCTCTGTACGTCGTCCTCGGCGTCGTCGTCCTGCTCGCCCTCGCGGTGGTGGTGAGCTACAACCGCTTCGTCCGGCAGCGCAACCTCGTGCTCGAGTCGTGGCGCCAGGTCGACGTCGAGCTGCGCCGCCGGCACGACCTCGTGCCCAACCTCGTCGAGACCGTCAAGGGGTACGCCGCCCACGAGCGCACCGTGCTCTCGAACGTCGTCGCGGCCCGCTCGGCCGCGGTGAGCGCGCCCACCCTCGGTGCGAAGGCGGAGGCCGAGACGCAGCTGGCCGGGTCGCTGCA
>DATJGA010000018.1:0-14296 GCA_035495395.1 Mycobacteriales bacterium
CTTCGGCTGCAGGTCGGCGCCCTTCATGTCCGACGGCAGCAGCACGGGCAGCTGGTCGTCGGGCACGGCGACCTCGCCGCACTTCTCGCAGTGCACCACCGGAATGGGCGCACCCCAGAACCGCTGCCGTGACAGCAGCCAGTCGCGGAGCCGGAAGTTCACGAACTTCTCGCCGGTACCCTGCTGTTCCAGCATGGCAATGGCGGCAGGAATGGCCTCAGCCTTGGGCAGGCCGTCCAGCGCGCCGGAGTTGATCAGGGTACCCTCGCCGGTGGTGGCGATGCCCGTGGCCGCGGGGTCCTCCTCGCCGGTGTCCAGAACTGCCCGGACGGGCAGGTCAAAGGTCTTGGCGAAGTCGAGGTCGCGCTGGTCGTGGGCCGGGACAGCCATGATGGCGCCGGTGCCGTAGTCGGCCAGCACGTAGTCGGCCGCGAAGACCGGCAGCTCCTCGCCGTTCAGCGGGTTGACCGCGGTGACGCCCAGCGAGACACCGGTCTTGGGCCGGTCGGTCGACTCGCGGTCGATGTCGGAGAGCTTGCGGGTCTGCTCGCGGTACGCCTCGAAGGCCTCGCGGTGCGACGGTGCGCACAGCTCCTCGGCCAGCGGGGCGTCCGCGGCCACGACGAAGAAGGTCGCGCCGTACAGGGTGTCGGGGCGCGTCGTGAAGACGGTCACCGTGCGGCCGGCGACCTCGAAGTCGACGTGCGCGCCGGTCGACCGGCCGATCCAGTTCTTCTGCATGAGCAGCACGCGGTCGGGCCAGGAGCCCTCCAGCTGCGCCATGTCGTCGAGCAGCCGGTCGGCGTACTCGGTGATGCGGAAGTACCACTGGGTCAGCTCGCGCTTGGTGACCTCGGCGCCGCACCGCTCGCACCTGCCGCCCACGACCTGCTCGTTCGCCAGCACCGTCTGGTCCTGCGGGCACCAGTTGACGGCCGAGTTCTTGCGGTACGCCAGACCGCGCTCGCGGAAGCGCAGGAACAGCCACTGCGTCCACCGGTAGTACTCGGGGTCCGACGTGTGCAGCCGGGTCGACCAGTCGAAGCTCACGGCGTACCGGCGGAAGCTCTCGGCCTGCACGTCGATGTTGCCGTAGGTGTAGGTGGCAGGGTGCTCGCCGCGCTTGATGGCGGCGTTCTCCGCCGGCAGCCCGAACGAGTCCCAGCCGACCGGGTGCAGCACGTCGTACCCGCGGCGCATCCAGCTGCGCGCCACGACGTCGGCGATGCCCCACGCCTCGGCGTGGCCCATGTGCAGGTCGCCGCTCGGGTACGGGAACATGTCGAGGACGTACCGCTTCTCGGCGCCCTCGCGGCGGCCGGCGCGGTTGAGGTCGAGCGCGTCCCACACCGGCAGCCACCGGTCCTGCACCGCGTGCGGGTCGTAGCCCTCGGGCTCCTCGCTCATCTCCCTCTTCCTCTCTGTGATCCTGCTCATGAAAAAAGCCCCCGTGGTCACGAGGGCGCCGCGCTGCTCCGGAGGCTCAGCGCGGCTCGGCAAGAAGCAGGACCTGCATGGCAGCGATGGTACGACGGAATGCGTGCCGAGCGCGCGCCGGTAGCCTTGCCGGGATGACCACGCAGCTCGAGGACGCCCGCCCGCAGGGCCGCGACCTCTCGCCGTGGCGCCAGGCGGACGCCCGCACACGGCACCGCCGGCGCCGGATGCTGCTCGCGGTCGTGGTGGCCTTCACGCTGTTCGTGGCGCTCGCGGGTGTGCCGACCGGCCGCGAGTGGCTCACCCTCTGGGTGCTGGTCACGCTGTTCGCCGCGGTCGGCGGCGACGTCGTCGTGTGGCGCCGCGTGGTGGTGCGCGACTGGCTCCCGCTGCTCGCGGTGCTGTTCGCCTACGACCTGCTGCGCGGTGTCGCGAACGAGCTCGGCGGCCAGCTGTTCGACCTGGAGCGCTGGCGCAGCAACCCGAGCAACGTGCTGTCCGTCGTGCGCGCCCACCTCACGGAGCCGCTGGCGGCTGACCGCTGGATGTTCGGCGGTCACGTCCCGACCGTGTGGCTGCAGCAGCACTTCTACGACCCGGGCGTCGCGCACTGGTGGGACCGCGTCGCCGTGCCGGTCTACCTGTCGCACTTCCTCGTGTCGCTGATCCTCGCCATCTGGCTGTGGTGCGTGAACTACCCGCTCTTCCGGCGGTACCTCGCGACCCTGGTGACGCTGACCCTCATCACGCTGACGACCTACCTGCTGTACCCGGCCGCCCCGCCGTGGATGGCGGCCCTCAACGGCCGGATCCCGCACGTCGACCGCGTGGTGCAGGCGACGCTGTCGGTGCTCGGCGGCGAGACGGTGAACACCGCCGTCGAGAAGGGCGCGGCGTACTCCAACCCGGTCGCCGCCATGCCGTCGCTGCACGCGGCCATCCCGATGATGCTGGCGCTGTTCTTCTGGTCGCGGGCCCGCTGGTGGCTGCGCGCCGTGCTCGTGACGTACGTGCTGGCCATGGCCGTGACGCTGGTCTACACCGGCGAGCACTACGTCATCGACGAGCTGCTCGGCTGGGCCTACGCCGCCATCAGCGTGACCGCGGTGCGGGCGTTCTGGCGGGCCAGGAGCTCGCCCGCACCGACCCCCGCCTAGAGGACCGCCGGCTCCTCCCGCGGGGCCTGCAGCGCGCTGTGCTCGCGCAGCGGTTCCTCCTTGATGAACCACGTGCCGACGAAGGCCAGCAGCATCGTCGCCGCGGTCACGTGGAAGACCGTCTGCATGCTGTCCGCGAAGCCCTGCAGCACCATGTGCCGGACCGGTGGCGGCAGCACGCTGAACAGCTTCTGCGTGTTGTCGAGCGCCTTGGCGTTGAGCTGGCCCGTGAAGGCCGTGGACAGCCCGGCCTCGTGCATCCGGTCGCGGATGTTGCCGAGCACCGTGCTGAACAGGACCGCCAGCGACATCGCCGCGCCGAAGGTGCCGCCCATGCTGCGGAAGAACGTCGTGGTCGCGGTGGACAGGCCCATGTCGCTCATCGGCAGCGCGTTCTGCGCGGCGATCATGAGCATCTGCATGGACAGGCCCAGGCCGATCCCCATGACGACCATGTACGACATCACCTGCGGCAGCGGGGTGTCGGCCGTCATCGTCGAGAACAGCAGGCTCCCCACGAGCGCGGTCGCCGTACCGATGATGGGGAAGACGCGGTACCGCCCGGTGCGCCGCATGATGCGGCCCACGGTGAGCGAGGAGCCCATCATCCCGACCATGAACGGGATCATCTGCAGGCCGGCCTCGGTGGGCGACGCGCCCTTGACGATCTGCAGGTAGAGCGGCATGAGCACCAGCCCGCCGAACATCCCGGCACCGAGCAGGAACGCCACGAGCGAGGTCGTGGTGAACACGCCGTTGCGGAAGATGCGCAGCGGCAGGATCGCCTCGTCGCCGAGCCGCTGCTCCCAGGGCAGGAACACCGCGAACGAGACGGCTGACAGGGCGAGCAGGCCCAGCGTCGTGCCGGAGCCCCAGCCCCACTCCCGGCCCTTCTCCGCCACCAGCAGGAGGGGGACGACGGTGGCGACCAGGGTGGCCGCGCCGAGGTAGTCGATCGGGTGGTCGGTACGGCGGTTGGGCAGCCGCAGGTTCCGCCACACGACGGCGAACGCGGCCAGCCCGATCGGCACGTTGAGGTAGAAGATCCAGCGCCAGCCGTCGACGCCGCCCAGGCTCGCGTGTCCGGCGAAGTAGCCGCCGAGCACCGGGCCCAGCACGCTCGAGGTCGCGAACACGCTCATGATGTAGGCCTGGTACCGCGCCCGCTCCCGGGGGGCGACGATGTCGCCGATGATCGCGAAGGCCAGGGACATCAGGCCGCCGGCGCCGACGCCCTGCAGGGCGCGGTAGCCCGCCAGCTCGTAGATCGAGTGCGCCTGGCCGCACAGCACCGAGCCGACGACGAACACGACGATGGCGAACAGGTAGAACGGCTTGCGGCCGTAGATGTCGGAGAGCTTGCCGTAGAGCGGCGTGCTCACCGTGCTGGTCACGAGGTACGCCGTGGTGGCCCAGGCCTGGGCGGTCTGGCCGTCGAGGCGGTCGGCGATGGTGCGCATCGCGGTCGAGACGATCGTCTGGTCCAGCGAGGCCAGGAACATCCCCAGCATCAGGCCGGACAGGATCGCGAGGATCCGGCGGTGCTCGACGCCCCGGGTCAGGGGGGGCGGTGCGGTCATGCGGTCTCCCTGCGGGCCGCGGCGGGGGTGTCCCGGCGGGCCGCGATGTCGGTGTTGAGGCGGCTCAGCTGAGCCGTCAGGGCGTCGAGCTCGGCCGGCGCCCAGTCGGGCAGCAGCCGCTGCAGCTCGCGGGCCCTCGCCTCACGCAGCGCGGCCACGGCGGCCTCGCCCGCGGGCGTGAGCACGAGCTGCTGGGCACGCAGGTCGCCCGGGTCCTTCTCCTTGACGACGAGCCCGTGCCGCTCCAGGGCGGACACCTGCCGGCTCACGGAGGACGGGTCGAGGGCGAGCTCGTGCGCGAGCTGGGTGAGCCGGACGGAGCCGAGGGCGGCCAGCCGGCCGAGGACGAACGTGGCGGCGACCTCGCACGGCAGGTCGGACTCCTCCACCACGCGGGTGTGGAGGTCCTTCATGCCCTTGAGGAGCGTCGTGAGCTCCATCGCCAGCCGGCCGTGCTCGTCCATGCCTTGCAGCCAACTATTTGTTGGCTGCAAGCACAAGTCCACGGGTGGGTGACCTCGGTCTCACCCGTGAGGGTGACCCGGACGCCCCGGCTCGTGCCGAGAACGTCCACATGGCACGGTTCCGCGCGGTCGCTGCCCTCGCGGCGGCGCTCGTGCTCGGAGCCCTGCTCCGTCCCTCCGCGGCCCTGCCCCCGCCGGCGGAGGGCTCGGTGCGCCTCGCGCTGGCCACCGCCCCGGGGACCGCCGCGGCGCTGCACCGGCTGGCCCGCTCACCTCTCCCCACGCACGCGCCCGCAGCCGTGCGGGACCGCCGTACCGCGCTGGCGGCGCTGGCGCCCGGCGGCGCCCGGCGGGACGCGGTGCGCGCGTGGGCCCGCGCCCAGGGCCTGGTCGTGGCGCGCGCCGACGACTGGGCGGTCACCGTCACCGGTCCCGCCCCCGCGCTCGCCCGGCTCTTCGGCACCTCGCTCGCCCACGGCCGCGCGAGCTCGGCCCTGTCCGTGCCGGCGGCCCTGCGCGGAGCGGTCGCCTCGGCGCACGGGCTCGACGACCGGCCGGTGATGCGGGCGCGGGCGGTCCCCTACGGCCTGACCGGCCCCGCGCTGCGGTCGACGTACGGCGTCCCGCTGCTCGGCTGGACCGGCGCGGGCACGACCGTCGGCACGCTCAACCTCACCGGCTGGGACCCCACCGACCTGGCGACGTACGCGGCCGCGGCCGGCACGCCTCTCGCACCGGGTCAGGTCACGACGGTCGCCGTGGACAACCCCGCGAACCCGCTCGTCCCCGACGGCACGGGTGACGACTTCGAGGTGGCGATGGACGCGCAGGCGATCCTCGCCGCGGCACCTGCTGCGAAGCAGCGCATGTACTTCGCCCCCAACACCGGCATCGGGACGGCGGACGTCTTCGCGCAGATGGCGACCGACGGGCAGGCCGGGCTGCTGCAGGTGGCCTCGACGAGCTGGGGGTTGTGCGAGCCGGACTCGCCGGCCTGGTACCGCGACGCCGTGGCGCAGTCCGTCGACCTGATGCTCGCCGCCGGCGTGACGCTGTACGCCGCAGCGGGCGACGCCGGGATGTACGACTGCTCGCGTCCCGGGTCGGTGGACAACACCCCCGCGGTCGACTTCCCCGCCAGCCTCCCCGGCGTCGTCGCGGTCGGCGGCACGCGCACCGGGCTGGCGGAGACGGCCTGGGGCAGCATCGCCGCGAACCCCGGCACGTCGTACGCCGGCAACGGCGGCGGCGGCGGGGCCTCGGCCGCGTACGCCCGGCCCTCGTGGCAGGCCGGCCTCGCGCAGCCCGGGACGACCCGGCTGGTGCCCGACGTGTCCTCCGTCGCCGACCCCTCGACCGGGCTCGGCATGGTGAACGGCGGCTCGTGGTGGCTCGGGGGCGGCACGTCCCTCGGCGCCCCGACGTGGGCCGGGCTGACCGCGGCGGCGCTGTCCGGCGCGGGCCGCACGACCGGCGTCGGCGACGTGCACGCCCTCCTCTACGCCCACCCCGAGGCGTTCCGCGACATCACGGCCGGCAGCAACGGCTACCCGGCGACGGAGGGGTTCGACCTCGCGACCGGGCTCGGGGTGCCCGACTGGTCGGTGCTGGGCCCGCTGCTCACCGGCATGCCGGTCCCGGCCGACAGCGTCGCCCCCACGAGCACGGCCAAGGCCGTCCTCGTCACCGGCACCGACGGCCGGGCCCGCTTCAGCTGGTCCGGCAAGGACGCCCTCCCGAGCAGCGGCCTCGCGTCGTACGACGTGAAGGTGACGCAGGTCGGCGGCGGGACGGCGTGGCAGGCCACGACGGGCGCGACCTCGCACGACCTCGCGCTGAGCGCGGGCCGCGCGTACGTCCTGTCGGTCCGCACCCGCGACGTCGCGGGCAACCTCGGCCCGGCGGCCACCGCGCACGTGGTCGTGCCGTACGACGACACCCTGGCCGCGCGCAGCGGCACCTGGGTGCGGCGGTGGGTGACCGGCGACTACCGCGGCAGCCACGTCGCGTCCGCGACGCGGGGCAGCCGGCTCAGCTTCGCGGCGACCGGCCGCTCGGTCGTGCTCGGCCTCGTCAAGGCACCCACCGGCGGGTACGTCGACGTCTACGTCGACGGCCGCCGGACGACGCGGCTCGACACCTGGGCCTCCTCGACCCGGCTGCGCCAGGCGGTGCGCATCGGCGCGTGGTCGACCAGCGCACGGCACACCGTGGTGCTCATCGTGGTCGGCGCGCACCGCTCGGGTGCCACGGGGAGCGCGGTCCGGCTGGACAGCGTCACCGTCTCGCCCTGGTAGGGCCTAGCTGCGACGGACCGACAGCTCCATGCCCTGGGCGCGGAGGCGCGTCACGAGCGACTGCCCCAGCGCGGTCGCGGGGGTGAGAACGCCTGCGCGCTCGGGGATCTCGTCGAACGCGAGGCAGAGCGCGGACTCCCCCATCATCACCGCCGTGGCGGCGTAGCCGGGGTCGCCCGCGCCGGCGACGACGGCCTCGTAGCGGGCGCCGGTCGACGTGGTGGTCTCCGCCTCCATGCGGAACCACCCGTTCGCCCTGGCCTGCTCGCTCGGGCCCTCGCCCGGCTTGGGGAGCACCCGGTCGAGCACCTGCCGGGTGGGCCCGAAGCCGAAGGCCAGCTCGCCGAGCGGCAGCGTGGTCGCGACCACGCCGGCCAGCACCGCCCCCTGGGGGCCGCGCCCGAAGCTCATCCGCTCGTCGTACCGGAGCTCGCGGCCGTAGGCGTGGTCGAGCAGCGCGTTGCTGCGGCGCACGACGCGGGTGTTGTACTGCGCCATGACGAACGGGCCGGTCCAGCGGCCGTCCGGGAGCTTGGCGACCGCGGCCCGGTCGGGCCGCTGCGGCACCTGCGGCTCGGCCGCGCGGTCGGGGCTGAGCGAGTAGGGGTCGTCCACGAGGGCGCGGAGCTCCGGTCGGGCCTTGAGGGTCTCGACCTGGGCGCGCATCGAGTCGATGGTGCCGCCGCTCACGCCGCCCTTCACCGACGCGACGAGCGTGGTGTCGCGCAGGTCGCCCTCGCCGTCGGCCCGGGCCTGCTCGGCCAGCAGCAGCACCGCGAGGTCCGACGGGATGGAGTCGTAGCCGCAGGAGGGCACCAGCCGGGCCCCGCTGGCGACGGCGACCTCGTGCAGGTCGTCGATGACGTCGCGGACGAAGGGCACCTCGCCGGTGAGGTCGAGGTAGTGGGTGCCCGTCCGCGCGCAGGCGTCGACGAGGGGCCGGCCGTACCGCACGTAGGGACCGACGGTCGTGCAGACGACGCGGGCGCTCTCGGTCAGCTCCGAGGGGTCACGGGCGTCGACGACGAGCAGCGGCCAGTCGCGGTCGAGCCCGTCGCGCACCCGCTCGAGCTTCTCCTTGGACCGACCGGCGAGCCCGATGCGCGCGCCGTCGGGCGCGACCCGCGCCAGGTGCTCGGCCACGAGGGCGCCGACGAAGCCGGTGGCGCCGAAGACGACGACGTCGAGGTCTGTCATGAGGGGATCGTCGCACCCTTGCTCGGCATGATCCGACGGGCGGCCGCCGCGACGAGCCGCTGGTAGCCCGAGCCGGTCGCGCGCTGCAGCAGGTCGAGCGCCTTGGCGTCCGCGCCGACGAGCACCCGGGCCCGGCCGCGGCGGGCGCCGGCGAGGATGACCCGGGCGGCCTTCTCGGGGCTGGTCCGCGCGAGCCGGGCGTCGAACAGCTCGGCGAGCGCCGCGGCGTCGTGCCCCCCGACGGCGGTGGAGCTGCGCACGATGTTGGTGCGGATGCCGCCCGGGTGCACGCAGGTGACGGTGACCGGGGCCCGGCTGATGAGCACCTCCTGGCGCAGCGCCTCGGTGAACCCGCGCACGGCGAACTTCGCCGCGTTGTAGGCGCTCTGGCCGGGCATGGCGATGAGGCCGAACAGGCTGCTGATGTTGACCAGCGTCCCCTCGCCGCTCGCGATGAGGTGCGGCAGGAACGCCATCGTCCCGTGCGCCACGCCCCAGAAGTCGACGTCGAGGATGCGCTCGACGTCCTTGAAGTCCTGGTCGAGCACGTCGGCCGTCAGCGCGATCCCGGCGTTGTTCACCACCAGGTGCACGCCGCCGAAGTGGTCCCGCACGGCCTCGGCGTACGCGACGACGTCCTCGCGCTGCGCCACGTCGAGGCGCTGCTCGTGCACCTCGGCGCCGTGCGCGCGGGCCCGCTCCGCGGTCTCGGCCAGCCCGGCGACGTCGACGTCGCTCAGCGCCAGGCGGGCGCCCTCCTGCGCCAGCTCGAGCGCGAGCGCGCGGCCGATGCCGCTCGCCGCGCCGGTGACCACCGCGACCCTGCCCCGGAAGCTCTTCACGGCGGAGACCTTACCGTGACAACGACCATTGACACAATGGACCCTGACGACGTCGTGCCGCACCGACGTGAGCAGGACTCGCGTTGGGCACGGCGAAACCCCTCGGTAACCCCCTGTGCACCTTGGAGCCCCCGTGTCACGTCGTCTGCTGGCCTGCACCGCCGTCACCGGTCTCCTCGCCGGCTCCCTGGCGGCCGTCCACGCGCTGTCCCCCGCCGCCGACCAGCGGGCGGCGCAGCAGGTCACCGCCGAGACGGGCGACGCCGCGCGGTTCCTGCGCCTCACCGGCGGCACCGAGACGGGACCGACCGCCGTACCGGCTGCGCAGCAGGCCGCGCCGGGGGCCGCGGTCGCCGCCGCGTCGTGCGCGAAGGCGGCCGGCACGGTCGCGACGCTGCCGAACGGCTGGTGCCTGAGCCCGGCCGGCGCCAACATCGACGTGCTCCGCTTCCCGCTCGGCGTGACCCCGACCTCGAACGGCAAGGTCGTCGTGACGTCCAACAGCGGCGGCGTGCAGGGCCTCACCGTCATCGACCAGGCGACGCTCGCGACGTCGCAGACGACGGCCGGCAACCTGTTCATGGGCGTGGCGGAGACCGCCGACCACCGCGTGTACGCCGCCGGCGGCAACGCCAACCGCGTGTTCCGGTACCAGTTCGCGGGCGACACGCTGCAGAGCCAGGACGTCACCGAGGACGCGACGTTCCCGATCCACAACGGCATCGACGGCGTCGCCGGCCGGCTCGGCGCGGGCGGCCAGGTGCTGCCGGCGGTCGACGGCATCCGCGTCACGTCGTACCCCGGGACGCTGGTCACCTGGGGCTCGCACGTGCTCGCCGCCGGGACCCTGAGCGAGGCGAGCTCGGCGTGCCCGGGCAAGCGCCCCGCGTGCGGCTTCCTCAGCGTGCTCGACAGCACCAGCGACACCGTCGTCGGCCGCGCGGCCGTCGGCATGGACCCCATCGGCATCGCGGTCGACCCGGTGCGCAAGCTGGCCTACGTCACCAACTGGGCCGACGAGGCCGGCCGCGGCGCCGGCTTCGGCACCGTCTCGGTCGTGAGCCTGGCCGACCCGACCAAGCCGGTCGAGAAGAGCTGGGTGCGCGTCGGGCACCACCCGTCCGCCGTCGTGCTGTCCCCCGACCGCACCCGGCTGTTCGTCGCCAACACCAACGACGACTCGCTGTCGGTGCTCGACGTGCGCGGCCGGCCGCGGGTGGTCGCCACGCCGTCGGTGCGACCGGTCGCCGGCATCCAGGTCGGCGCGCACCCCGACGCGCTCGCCTTCTCCCCCGACGGCCGCACGCTGTTCGTCGCCCTCGCGGGCATGAACGCCGTCGAGGTCCGCGACGGCCGCACCGGGGCCGCGGTCGCCGGCCACCCCATGTACATCCCCACCGGCTGGTACCCGTCCGCCCTCGCCGTCACGGGCACGGCGGCCAAGTACCGCCTCTGGGTCACCAACGCCAAGGGCATCGGGCCGAGCATGGGCTACAACGGCAGCGTGCTCGCCAACGGCACGGCGACGAACGGCACGGTCTCCGTCGTCGACCTGCCGGCACCCGCGGCGACGGCCAACAGCTGGACCGCCGCGGTGCGCCGCAACGACGCCCTGACGTCCGTCGCGGTCAGCCCGTGCGCGTCCGGGCGCGGCGTGCGCATCTCGACGGTGCTGTGCCCGCCGAAGGGCAAGCGCTCCCCGCTGAAGCACATGGTCTTCGTCGTCACCGAGAACAAGACCTTCGACCAGTACTTCGGGGACCTGCCCGCGACCGACGGCGGCTTCGACGCCGACCCGAGCTACGCCATCTACGGCGAGCAGGTCACGCCGAACCACCACCGGCTCGCGACGCCGTACAGCCTCGGCGACAGCTTCTACTCCGACGCCGAGGTCTCGGTGACGGGTCACTCGTGGACGTCGGGCGCCGTCGCGACCGACCACAACGAGCGCACGTGGGAGGCCGACTACGACCAGGGCATCCGCGGCAGCCACGGCAACGGCGACCCGCTCAAGGGCTCCATCGGCGGTGCCCAGGGCGCGGCGATCCAGGCCGGCGAGGACGAGCTGTACGACCCCGAGGGCGGCTTCATCTTCGAGGCGTTCAAGCGGGCCGGCGCGACCCCGCCCAGCGACCACCCGGGCCGGCTGTCGATGGCCATCTACGGCGAGGGCACCTCGCGCGCGGCCGGCAAGACCATGGACGCCTACAAGGCGCCGGGGTGGAAGGACGGCGACATCGCCTACTCCGACACCTGCCGGGTGCTGACCTTCCGCGACGGCCAGGCGCCCGACGGCCCGTCGCCGGCGTTCTCCGTCGGCAGCCCCCCGGCCGGCCTCGCCGCGGGCGACTGCGACGGCCGCAAGCTCGCGTCGGCGTTCACGCTGAAGCACTGGACCGACGTGTACAAGAAGACCGGCCGCGACATCATGCCGAGCTTCCTCTACATCTCGCTGCCGCAGAACCACACGCTGGCCACCACCGTCGGCAACCCGACCCCGCAGTCGATGGTCGCCGACAACGACTACGCCGTGGGCCTGCTCGTGGACTCGCTGTCGCACTCGCCGTTCTGGAAGTCGACCGCGGTGCTGCAGACCGAGGACGACACCCAGGTCGCCGGCGACCACGTGTCCGCGCTGCGCGACTACCTCGAGGTGTCGAGCCCCTGGGCGCAGCCCGGCCCGAACCACCAGTACGGCTCGATGCCGTCGGTGCTGCGCACCATCGAGCAGGTGCTCGGCGTGCAGCCGATCAGCCTGTTCGACCGGCTCGCGATGCCCATGCACGAGGCCTTCCTGCCGTCGCTGTCGAGCAAGCCCAACCTCACGCCGTACACGGCGGTGAAGGCGCAGGTGCCGTTCGACGTCAACCAGCCGGGAGCACCGGGGGCGAAGGAGTCGGCGCTGCTCGACTTCAGCAGCTACGACCGCGTCAACGAGCAGCTGCTCAACGCGATCCTCTACGCGGACGCGCGGCACGTGCCGCTCGTGTGGCCCGCTCGCTGATGGGGCACTGGACCCCTGCCCAGCTGCCGTCGTACGCCGGGAAGCGGGTGGTCGTCACCGGGGCCAACTCGGGGATCGGGCTGCACACCGCCGACGCGCTCGCCGCGCACGGCGCCGACGTGACGCTGGCCTGCCGCGACGTCGCCAAGGGCGAGGACGCCGCCCGGCGGATGCGCGGCGGCACGGTCCGCGTCGAGCACCTCGACCTGTCCTCGCTGGCGTCGGTGGCGACCTTCGCGAAGGGCTGGTCCGGACCCCTGGACCTGCTCGTCAACAACGCCGGCGTCATGACGCCGCCGCACTGGCGCAGCACCGAGGACGGCTTCGAGCTGCAGCTCGGCACCAACCACCTCGGGCACTTCGCGCTCACCGCGGGGCTGGTGCCGGCCCTGCTCGCGGCGCCTGCTGCGCGGGTCGTCACGGTCGCCTCCCTCGCCCACCACGGCGGCACGCCGGCGGTCCTGCAGGGCAACCCGCCGGAGACGTACCACCCCGAGCGCTGCTACGGGAACTCCAAGCTGGCGAACGTGCTGTTCGCCCGCGAGCTGCAGCGCCGTGCGGCCGGCTCGACGCTGACCTCGACCACCGCGCACCCCGGGGTGTCCGCGACCGGGCTGGTCGGCGACCCGGACGGGATGGGCGCGAACCCGTTCATCCGCCTGGTCGCCCCCGTGCTCATGCCGGTGCTGTTCCAGTCGGCGCGACGCGGGGCGGAGCCGGTGCTCTACGCCGCGGCGGTGGCCGAGCCGGGGTCGTACAGCGGCCCGCAGCGGTTCCGCGAGTACCGCGGGTACGCCGGGCCGGCGCGGCTGAGCGAGCACGCGCAGGACGACGCGCTGGCCGCCGCCCTGTGGGAGTGGTCCGAGGAGCAGACCGGCCTGAGCTTCCCGCTCTAGGAGACCCGCTCCCGGCGGGTCTTCGCCCGGCGGGGGGCGGGCAGCTCTGGCACGACGCCCAGCGCGCCGCGCACGGTGGCGACGAACGTCGCGAAGTCGAACGGCTTGCCGATGACGGCAGCGGCAAGCGGGCGCGCCGCGTCGGTCTCCAGGTCCGAGCTCGTCTTGCCGGAGACGATGACGATCGGGATGCCGGAGCCCTCGAGCCGCGCGGCGACCTCCCAGCCGTCCATGCCGGGCATCATCACGTCGAGGGTGATCACGTCGGGCTGGTGCTCGGCGGCCAGCTGCAGGGCCGTCTCCCCGTCGCAGGCCCCGATCGTGTCGAAGCCCTCGAGCTGCAGGGTGACCTCGATCAGGGTGCGGATGCTGAGCTCGTCGTCCACGACCAGTGCGAGAGGCATGCGTGGAGTGTGCGCTGCGCACCAAGTGCGCGGCATGGCACGAGATGACTATTTCGTTCCCGCACCTGAGCCGGCCCGGACACGACAACGGCTCCGCCTTCGTTCGCCCCCGGTGGCGGGGACCCCGCGCGCGGAGCCTGTCGTGTGATCTCTGTCGGGCCGACCCGCTGAGACCTTGAGCCACTCGTTCGGGTGAGAGCTCAGCGCGCCTTCGCCGTCTCGCCGACGAGGTTCACCGTGAGCGGGGGCGAGTAGACCTTGCGGACGGCCTCGGCACGGCGCATCGAGTCGATGCCCTGCTCGACCGACAGCAGCGGCGTCGTGCGGTACAGCCGCAGCGCGCCGGACGAGCCGACGGCCAGGGCGAACGCGGCCGCGTCCTCCGGCGTCGGGAAGTCGATGACCCCGACGAGGTCGACGTCGCCGAAGGCGTAGTACATGGACTGCAGCGTCGCGCCGCACGCGTTCAGCGCGGGCGTGATGCGCTCGACGACGTTGGCCTGCTTGTCGATCTGGGCGCTCCAGGACTGGGGCGTGTAGCCGACCTCGATCAGGTAGTGGGCCATGGCGGCTCCTCCGAGTTCTGCCACCGGACCGGGTGGCAGGGCCGAGCCTCCGCGCCTCCCCCACGACGCGCAATGGCCCCGAGGGGTACGGGTCCGCCGTACCTGGTCGGTTCGACCTGCTTTGCAGCGGTTGGTCCTCAGCGTGCCCCCGCCGGCGCCACCGCCAGCGCGCGTACGGCGGGAGCCAGCCACCGACCGAGGTACTGCCGCTGCTCCTCGAGCGAGCGGTCGCCGGGGTCGAGGACGAGCGACTGCAGCATCCGCAACAGGTGCTCGACGAGCTCGGCGCGCTGCCGCCCACCGAGCCCGACAGCGTCCCAGTCGATGGGCATCTGGTCGAGCAGCACCTGCCCGAGCGTGAGCGACGACGGCGCGGTCAGCGCGCGGAGGGAGGCGGACAGCCGGCCGGGGCTCACCAGCCGCACCATGACCGGGTCGTCGTGCAGGTGCAG